>JAAHHL010001759.1 GCA_010672185.1 Caldora sp. SIO3E6
CGTTGTCAAAATATCTTCTATAGTAAGAGTATCTTGCTCCCTTCGCTTGTCCGGCAAGATGCCCTACATCTGAGGAATATGGTGATGAGTGAAAAAAAGAATATCCAACAGAGGATAGCTGATACCTCCAAAGAGTTGTCCGCAGGACTAATGATTTGGTTATTTTTTCTGTTGTCCTTGGTGCTTCTAGAATACTCAGTTCCCTTAAGTATCTTGCTTGGTGCTATTGGTGGATTGGCAGGCAGTAGGGTGTTTAACTGGTGGAAAAGTTCCGACGAACCCCTTAAGCCAAAGCCAAAAGAGGAATTTGAGCCCAGCGAAAGGCTACCTCAATGGACTGGCACAGGTTCCCTCCAAGATGCTAGAAACAACAGGCGGGGACAACGGTTCATTAGCTCCTCTAGAAAATTTTCCCGAGATAAGTAATATCACACCAGGGACACCTTCAAACACCCCTTGCCAAATTTCCCTGAGGAGGTGACAAGCAACTTAAAAATTAGGCGGGGTGTCGGGTGTCGGGAAAAAAGATGCTCAACGCCAGGTTTATAGGGAAGGTTAATCAGGTAATAGACGATAGAATCAGCTTGATGAACGTTGATGGGGATTATTCATGCAGCGATACGTATCTTCTTTTTCACCACACCCCACACCCACACCCCACACCCCACACCCTAAAATCGTACTGTGACACTTCAGGGTGCGGAATGTGGGCTTTAAGAACCGTGCCCATTAACATAGTAATCTCTTGTGCCTTTGGCATTGAGTGCTTCCCCAAGCCGATTCAAAGCATGAATATAAGCAGCGGTGCGCATGGAAATTCCTAGTTCTTGAAAAATTGACCAGATTTGTTCAGTTTCTTCCACCATTTTCTGTTTAAGACGTTCAGTAACTTGCTCTAATGTCCAATAAAGTCCGCTCCGGTTTTGCACCCACTCAAAATAACTAACGGTGACACCACCAGCATTGACTAAGATATCAGGAAAAACATATATTCCCTTTTCTGATAAAATTTCATCAGCAGTAGAGGAAATCGGCCCGTTAGCTACTTCAAAAATATATTTGGCTTTGATCTCCTTCACATTATCTTCAGTGATTTGATTTTCCAAAGCAGCAGGAATCAGTACATCAACATCTAGGGCTAGCAGTTCCTCATTACTTAAGGATTGATGTTCCACAATATTACAGACTGTCCCTTGGCAATAAACAGCTTTGATCCCTTGAGTAGATGCTTTATATTGCCTAATACTAGGAATATCTAGCCCCTG
>JAAHHL010000176.1 GCA_010672185.1 Caldora sp. SIO3E6
TAGATGGGGAGCGGAGGAGCGGAGGAGCGGAGGAGATGGGGAGATGGGGAGATGGGGAGATGGGGAGCGGAGGAGATGGGGAGATGGGGAGACGAGTCGAATGGAAATTCCTCCCATAATTTTCCTCACCCCACACCTCCCACACTACGCACACTCCCCACACTACGCACACTCCCCACATTCCCCACAGGGTGAACGAAATTTTGGGTGGGATTTCCTAGCTAAGTGTCCAGACATCATAAGCTCCCTCAGCTTCCTCAGCTCCCTCAGCTTCCTCAGCTCCTCAGCTTCCTCAGCTTCCTCAGCTCCCTCAGCTCCCTCAGCTTCCTCAGCTCCTCAGCTTCCTCAGCTTCCTCAGCTCCCTCAGCTCCCTCAGCTACCTCAGCTCCCCTAGCTTCCCCACCCTTTTTTTCGCTCACCCTTCCCCACACTCCCCACACTCCCCACAAGAGGGGGTGATATCCGAACCAAATTGCAATTAGCACTCTCCAGTCAAGAGTGCTAAATTTGCTAATGATGATTCACCTCGAAGCACCAGAAATGGCAAAAATAGTTTCCTTTAATGAAGAATCAAGAAGATCCCTAGAGCGGGGTGTCAATGCCCTGGCTGATGCGGTTCGTATTACCCTTGGTCCCAAAGGTCGTAATGTACTGTTAGAAAAGCAGTTTGGAGCTCCCCAAATTGTTAACGACGGGATTACCGTTGCCAAAGACATTGAATTAGAAGACCCCCTAGAGAACACCGGTGCTCGCTTAATTCAGGAAGTTGCCTCTAAAACCAAAGACATTGCTGGTGATGGCACTACTACCGCTACAGTAATTGCCCAAGCCCTAATTCGTGAAGGTTTGAAAAATGTGGCTGCTGGAGCCAATCCTGTGGCAGTGCGCCGAGGTATCGAAAAAACTGTTGCCTATCTAGTTAAAGAGATGGAGGCAATGGCAAAACCCGTTGCTGGGGACGCAATTGCTCAAGTAGCTACAGTTTCTGCTGGTAACGATGAAGAAGTCGGTGAAATGATTGCCCAAGCAATGGACAAAGTCACCAAAGATGGCGTCATTACCGTTGAAGAATCGAAGTCTCTCTCTACTGAATTGGATGTAGTTGAAGGGATGCAGATTGATCGGGGTTATATTTCCCCTTACTTTGTTACCGATAACGAGCGGATGACGGTGGAATATGAAAATCCCCGTATCCTGATTACCGACAAAAAGATTAGCGTTATCCAAGATTTGGTGCCGATTCTCGAGAAAGTCGCTCGCGCTAGTCAACCCCTACTGATCATTGCTGAGGACTTGGATGGAGAAGCTTTAGCAACTTTGGTGGTAAATAAAGCCCGGGGTGTCCTCAACGCCGCAGCAGTAAAAGCTCCTGGCTTTGGCGATCGCCGCAAACAAATGTTACAGGATATTGCGGTACTGACTGGGGGTCAAGTAATTTCTGAAGATATTGGCTTGAGCCTTGATGCTGCTTCCCTGGAAATGTTGGGAACTGCAACAAAAGTAACTATTGATAAAGACAATACTACTATTGTTGCTGGTGGTGCTACCAAAGCTGATGTTGAGAAGCGAGTTTCCCAAATTCGCAAGCAACTCGAAGAAACTGACTCCGACTACGACAAAGAAAAACTGCAAGAGCGGATTGCCAAATTAGCTGGCGGTGTGGCAGTAATCAAAGTTGGCGCCGCTACTGAAACCGAACTCAAGGATCGTAAGCTACGGATTGAAGATGCCCTCAATGCGACTAAAGCAGCTGTAGAAGAAGGCATTGTCGCTGGTGGTGGTACTACCTTGATCCGCTTGTCGGACAAGATTAGTGCCATTCATGATGGTTTAGATTACGAAGAGAAAATCGGCGCTGATATCTTCACCAAGGCACTAGAAGCACCCCTACGTCAAATGGCAGATAATGCCGGTGCAGAAGGTTCTGTGATTGTGGAAAAGGTAAGACATAGCGATGCCAACATTGGCTACAACGCTGCTACTGACGCATTTGAAGATTTGATTGCTGCTGGTATTATCGATCCAGCAAAAGTTGTACGTTCAGCTATCCAAAATGCTGGCTCAATTGCAGGCATGGTTTTGACGACAGAGGCCCTGGTTGTTGAAAAGCCTGAGAAGAAAGCTCCTGCTCCCGACATGGGCGGCATGGGCGGCATGGGCGGCATGGGCGGCATGGGCGGCATGGGTGGTATGGGTGGCATGGGCGGCATGATGTAATCCCCACCCTTTTCTCCACGAATATCCCGTGTTTAGAAGCCCGACTTCTTCAAGAAGTCGGGCTTCTGAGAGTTTCCCACATCAGCTCAATATTATTTTCTCATCCCCATAATTTCCGCCGGGATAGAAAAAGGCACTCATCAACTTTCATACTGTGGAACTGGCATCTTGCCAGTGCAGCAGAGCCAGCAGACACAGGCTGGAAGCCTGTTCCACAAAACTAATTTTCAAATTAGAGGGCAGACTATTGGGATCAATTGAGCTGATCATCTCTGAATATCCAAAATTTGCCGCAGACGTTGGCGGAACAAGCGAACTGCACTACGTTGCCCAATGACACCACTTTGAGCAATGAAGTCGGCAATCTCCGCAATGGGCAAAAAAGGAAAAGCCAAACTGCGATTGCACTGTTCATACCCTCCTGCTACCCGCTGGTACACTAATAGCGTGTTCTTCGTATATCGCCAAAGTTCGGGAACACCTAGGGCGGAATAAAGGTCTTGTTTGTTGAGTGAAGAGCTAGTATAGTCGGACTCGATCACGAGATCAGGGGGAGGATCTTCTGGCAAGTTAATTTTTCGACCCCTTACCAACCCTTCATTCTGAATATAAAAGCAACTATCAGGCTCTACAGCACGAGTCAAATCTTCCCGAGCTAAAGTTAGGGCACCTAATTTTCTCACTTCAATTTCTAGCTCGTCAGCGATCGCTTCGACAAAACTTTCTAATAACCCTTTGGGCTCTTCGTGTTCTTCTAGTGGCATTCTAATTTCTAAGATTCCGCGATCGTAGGAAATTCTCCAACTGCGCTCATCCCCCACCTCCGACATCAAGGTTTTATAGGTTTGCCAGCTTACTCCTTTCATCACCACTCTAGGCTCAGGATGTTCCAGCCTGGTTGAGTTCGCTGTTACCATCTTCCTATCTCGACCGTTGAAACCTGTTTTTCTATCGCTTCCATCTTATCATCTACATTCGGCACCATGAAGTGTCACAATACAATTTTAGGGTGTGGGGTATCAATAGTTAAATGAAATAAGTAGGGAGGGGATAATTATAGCTAGCTAGTGAAGATCGTCATTTGTCATTTGTCATTGGTAAGAGTCTGACCTGTGTTTACTTTTCTTAACATAGTTCAGTTTTTCATACCAAACCTACTTAGCTGCCTTAATTGTTGATTGTCAGTATAAAAAGTTACATAACTACTGCCAAAAATTACGAAAATACCGATTGTGCCAGTTAGGGTGCGGAAGGTCGGCTATCATCTGTTCAAGAATGGGTCAATCCCCACAAGCATTCCTCACTTCGTTAGATTAGGAGACATTTAAATGGCGATCGCAACCCACCATAATCATCATTCTCTTCACTGTCAGAACCATAATCCTCTTCACTGCATTGTTCCTTCGTATATTTTGCAAGAACTAGCACAGCAGGGTAGTCCCATACAACGAGAACGAGCACAAAACGCTTTAACTGTTTCAGATCAAACTCGGGTAGAGCGCCAACAAATTGCTGATGAGGCTCCTCGTCGTAGTTTCCGATTGGCAGAGGTAGTCAAACAGCGTACTATTTATGATGCAGGATTTGAAACCCAACTCCCTGGACGCCCGGTGCGTACAGAAGGAGACCCCCCCACCGGAAATCCGGCGGTAGACGAAGCCTACGATGGCTCAGGAGAAACCTTTGCCCTTTTTCACGAAGTTTACCAACGCAACTCAGTAGATGACCAAGGGTTGCATTTGAAATCAACTGTGCATTATGGGAAAGGCTATGACAACGCCTTTTGGAATGGTAAGCAGATGAGTTATGGTGATGGTGACGAAGACTTACCAGAAGAGGAGAGAATATTTAATCGTTTTACCACTGCTATTGATATCATTGCTCATGAGTTAACCCACGGAGTGGTTCAATACGAAGCTGGACTTATTTATCAAGACCAGCCAGGAGCTCTCAACGAGTCTTTTGCTGATGTCTTTGGTTGTCTAGTTAAACAGCGCAAATTTAACCAGGCAGTTGATGAAGCTGATTGGATAGTTGGAGCAGGTTTGTTCACTGCTAATGTTAATGCTCAAGGCATCCGTTCCATGAAAGCACCAGGAACTGCTTATAATGATCCCAGACTGGGTAAAGACCGTCAACCGGGTCATATGAGAGATTTATACAAAGGGTCAGAAGATAAAGGCGGTGTTCACATCAACTCAGGTATTCCCAACCGGGCGTTTTACTTGGCGGCGACAGAGATTGGTGGTTATGCCTGGGAGAAGGCAGGTCGCATCTGGTATCTTACTTTAAGAGATAAACTCGACCGTACATCAGATTTTCAGGAAGCTGCCCAACAAACTCTACAGGTAGCAGCAGAGCTTTTTGGTCTTGGTAGCTTAGAACAACAGGCTGTACGCAAAAGTTGGGCTGAAGTAGGAATTGATGTTGAGACCCCGGTCATTTCAAAAGCTGAGCCTGCTGGATGTATGCTAGCACCAGCAGCAATTTTCCGGTCTTTGTTCAATCTGAAATAGGATATGAGAAGAGGCAACAGGCAATAGAGCTTTGATTAGCATCTCTACTGAGACTCAATAGCGAGTCGTCGGCGAACTTCACTAAGGGATATTGTTCCTTCAGTTTTACCCCGTTGACGACATTGATCAAGAAAAGTGATCAATTCTGGATTATTGCTAAGACTGCGGACTTCATCAGAAAAATCATCAACTTCACCGAAGAAATAACAGGGTTTTTCATCTTTGTAGATGATGACACTATTGTTCCCTTCTAGTTGTGTGAAGAAATCGCGAATTACTGGGTGGCATTCTTCAATGTTAATTTTTTCAATCATAAGTCTATTAATTTACCTCCGATAAACAGTTGATTGTGATCTTTGTAGCCAATGGCAACAATTGTGACAATTTTGATTTTGTGGTTTTCAATATCGTAAAAGACGCGAAACTTACCAATCCGGAGTTCCCAAGTAGCTATTGACTTGTCTCGTAGTGGTTTGCGGTTGCGAGTTTCGAGATTGGGCTCGTATTGCAGTTGCACTTCGATCTCATCAAGGATGAGGTTGCGATCGCGGGCTGTAAATTGCTGTAGATGTTCCCATGCATCCGGTGTGAATTCGATTTCAAACGGCATTGGAGAAGAGGTAAGGTATTTTTGAGATTGTACCCGTAATGTGGTGCGTTACATCGTGCCCTAAGCAGAGCATCCAGAAGGATATATGCACTCTACGATAGGTACTAATTTCATTCGACCTTCTCCATTCCCAATTCCCAATTCCCAATTTTCAATTCCCAATTTTCAATTCCCAATTCTCTATTCCATTTTAATCAAGATTAGTCAAATTCATCTTGTTCTGTTGATTTTGGTACGAACTCTTAACCCCTTTTAACTTCTGTAAAACCTCTTCAGTTAACTTGACAAAAGCTCTAGCTCCTGGGGAACTGGGAGTAGCGATAACTACCGGTTTAAAACTATCCACTGCTTTGGCAACATTAACATCCATCGGAATCCGAGTTTGGAACAGTTGAGTGGGAATAAAATCTTCTGTAACTCGCTTCATAACTTGCTTGTAATACCTGCCAATCAATCCCCCAGACAAGATAAACACAATTCCTAATAATTGTAATTTGAGAGGACTACCGCCTTGATGACTTTCTTTGAGTTGTGCAATTCGTCGTTCTAGCAATTGAATACCGACCACTGATAAAGGTTCAGGTCTTGCAGGTAGTAAATAAAAATCACTAGCAACAATACCACTACGGGTTAACAAGTTATAGCCAGGGGCACAATCTAAAATAATTAAGTCATATTTGTCAACTACAGGCTCTAAGATGCTTCTAATTAAGAATCTCTCAAAATTATTCCAAATATCACCAAAGTTACGCTTTTCTTCCTTAATTGCTTGATTATGAAGCATTTCTGACACTAAATATTCATCATACAAGTCAATATCTCCTGGCAATAAATCTAGTCCCTTAATACCACAAATATAGGGTTGAATAATATCTTCAATAGTGAGTTTACTGCGATTTTCTGGTTTGATCGCTTTGTAGATTAGCCGACCTAATGTGCGCCTTTCTCTCCTCAGTTTGGCAAACTCTTGGGGGGAAATGAGACTAAGTGTGGCACTAATTTGGGTATCTAAATCTATAACTAAAACCCGCTGGTTGTGATTCTTGGCTAAGCTGGTAGCCAAGTTGACTGTGAGAGTCGTCTTCCCAACACCACCTTTCATATTAACGGTGGCAATGACAATTCCCATTATCTAGAATCCTCCTCCAAAAAGTTGACTTGCTTAGGACTAACCACATTAGATTATCATTGTATAGCAGAAGGCAGAAGGCAGGAGGCAGAAGGCAGGAGGCAGGAGGCAGGAGGCAGGAGGTAAAAGATTGACCGGTAAAGGTTTGCTGCATTTGGCTTTGTCCTAATCACCTTGGCAACTGCTATACAGCATTTCTCAGTAAGCGTGAGTACATTTTCCATTCCCCATTCCCCATTCCCAAAAACTTTGTACCTCATTCCAATGGGAAACGCTATATCTAATTAGTTTGATTTCGTGTTTGCTATCTTAGAAAGTTTTTCTAAGAATTCTTTGCCTAACTCAGTAAAGGCTTTAGCACCAGTAGAGCGAGGTTCTGTGAGCAGCACTGGCTTAAATTCATCAACTGCTTTGGCTATAGCAACATTCATGGGAATTTCTGTATTAAATATTTGCTCTGCTCCAAATTCAGCCGCAACCCGACTTTTGACTTGGAGAGCCATATTAGTGGAATGACCAAGGGAGGAAAAGACAATACCAAGAAGACTGATTTGAGAGCGATTTTTTTCTCTAAGTTGATTGATATGACCTTCTAATATCCCCATGCCAACTACGGATAAAGGTTCTGGTCTTGCCGGGATTAAATAAAAATCACTAGCAATAATTCCACTACGAGTAAGTAGATAATCTCCAGGAGGAAAATCTAACAAAATAAAGTCATAATCTTGGATAATTGGTTGAATAATAGAGCGCAATAAATAATTTTCCAAATTATTCCAACTTTTTTCAAATTCTAGTTGGTTTTTACTAGAGTGAGAATAAATTAGTGCAGCTAATAAAAAATCATTGTAAAGTTCGATGTCTCCCGGCAATAAGTCAAATCCAGTCATCTGACAAATATTGGCGACAATCACCTCCTTAATAGAAATCTGGGAATCTTTGTCCGGTTTAAAGACTTGATTGATTAATTGCTTTAAGGTGCGGTTGTCTTGCTTCAATTTGGCAAACTGTAGTGGCGGCATGAGGCTAAGAGTCGCATTAACCTGCATATCAAGGTCAACTACCAATACCCGCATACCGTAATCTTTGACGAGACTAGCTGCTAAGTTCACGGTGAGGGTGGTTTTGCCGACACCCCCTTTCATATTGACGATTGAAATAACGTATCCCATCAAAGTTGCTCAGTGGAGACTGTTCCATAATAGTCTCATTTCTGGTCTGTCTTCTGGAGTTAAGGATAAGTACATATAGCGTTACGCATTTTGGTTAGGACGTTGAGAAATTTATATCACCACACCAGGCACAGAGGAACACAGAGAAAAGATTTTGTCCTAATGTATGCGCGTAGCGCTATATCTTGATTAATCCTTGGTCTCTACTGGATGTTGACCGTAAAAAGGCAGTGCATCTGACCAGTGAGGGAGCTTTCCCTGTTGCCAAAGACTATAAGCAAGTTCTAACACACTCGCAGCATTAGTTCCCAAATCCCTGGGGACATCAACCAACTGGTAAGGTATCTGGAGGGATTCCAGAGATTGCTGCCAAGTCTCCGGAGTCATTACCGAGTCTGGCAATAGTTGGGTAAGTAACCCATCTGCTAAAGAGGATACCTGATAGACCGCAGTAAATAACTGATTACGCTGAGCAGGCATTTGCAAAGCTAGGGAGGGTCGGGGAGTCAGTTGCTCAAATTGTTCTGGATCCTGGACTACTTGAAACCAAGCCATTGCTGCCAAAGTGGAAATGGCGAATAGGGGAATATCCAGCTGCTGTGCTAAGGTACGGGCAGTAACAATACCAATGCGAGTACTGGTAAAGCTACCTGGACCTTTGGCTACGGCAATAAATCCCAAGTCTGCCCAAGTCTGGGGTTTGATAAATTCGGTTAGATGTTGGTGTAAATAGGTAGACAAATCTCGCCCTAAGTCCCAAGTTTGACAACGGGTGTCACCAACAAAATTGCTGATGGCTAACCCTAGTTGAGGACTAGTCGTGTGGAAGGCAAGACCATATTTGTTGTTTGTTATTTGTTGTTTGTTATTTGTCATTGGTTAGGATGATTCAGTCGGAAAAATTCTCAATTTATTCGCGATCGCACCGTTTTTATGGTATCTTGTTATCATGGGAAAATATGTGCACCTATAAATCAAGGTATTGTTAGTGGTAATTCGATAAGTATTGTGGCTTGGAAGCAGACAATACTCAACTGATAAAATATGGGATCAGCTTCGCTTATCTGAAGGTAATCGCACTGCTAGGTTAGATTTGTTATCGTATTTGAGGGAAGTGAGGTAAGGATTGCGTTATAGTTTCGATTGGAACCCGACAAAAGAGCAGCAAAATATTCGCAAACATCGGGTTTCTTTTCGTCAAGCAGTGACCATCTTTCGAGATCCCAACCAACTTTCTATCTATGATGAGGAACATAGTGAGGAGGAGGAACGCTGGATCACTCTTGGAATAGACAATACAGGTATTATTCGTGTTGTCGTACACACATTTGAGCAGATTAATGACGAATTGTGCCAAATTCGGATTATTTCGGCACGTAAGGCTACGAATAAAGAAGTGAGATGGTACAAGGAGAGGAATTAATGAAAGCCGAGTATGATTTTTCTAACGGTGAACGTGGTAAATTTTATCACCCTGATGCAGCTTTCAGCTTTCCCATTTATCTTGAGCCAGATGTAAATGACTTTATGAACCAGCTTGCCAATGAAAATGGAGTTGAGGTTCAGATTTTGGTGAATGAATGGCTCAGAGCTAATATCCAACTTATTGAAAGTTTTAGGCAAGCAAATCGAGAGACAGTGTAGTTTATTGTTTTTCTGTAGGGGTGAAGCATTCGAGGTACAATCTCCCCCGCATCATCAAAATTTTGGTATCCGAATGCTTCACCCTCGGCGCGTTAGGGATAGCAGGTTAGCATTAGGGCTTGTTTTCAAACTGTCGGAGGGCGTAGCATTTGGATTGTACCACTTGGGTTTCTCCGATAAATTATCCCCCAAATGCTACGCCCCTACATATCACCACAATTATCTACCTACCACCTACCACCTAACACCTAACACCCATTGGTGACAAGTTAAGGCAAAAATGCCGTTGTCAAGGGAGCGGAGGAGCGGAGGAGCGGAGGAGCGGAGGAGCGGATGAAGAAGAATACAATTTTCCTTAACCCTTGGGTCTTTCCATATATAGGG
>JAAHHL010001760.1 GCA_010672185.1 Caldora sp. SIO3E6
GTCAGAGAACAATATCCCGTTGGTGCAATGGGCTTGCACGGCTCACCTGTGGCAAATGCTCGAGAAGGGCGTAAAGGTCTTTTACACTCCACCACCTTTTGATCACACCAAGTTGATGCTAGGAATAACCGCCCAATGTAAGATTTGAGATCATCTTTAGGCTGTGTGGCTATAATTCAGTACCTGCTTAGCCCAGACAGGGAAAGGGAAATTTCTGGTAGTTGGGGGCTTTTCCTTTTTTTCCTGTTGAGCAGTAACTGGAACCAGCATTGAATCAGTAGAGCGCACCACCATTTCGCCCTGTGCTAGTGCCTCTCGCCACTGACGCCCAGTTCTCCAAGCCTGGAGTTTAGCGATACCCCAGCGAGGATTGACTGGATATCCCACAAATCCAGACCTGAGAGCTGCGTGGTTTGCACTAGGGAGCGAGGTATGAACAAACACATTTTCTGTTAAATCAATCACCATGAGGTTGTACTCCTTAAGGTCTCTATTCATACACTTCACCTCCTTTCTGTGGCTAACAGAACAATTTATCGAGAAGTACTATCTATTTTAGATTACAAAATGTTAAATTTTGGTGGTTGTTTACTGATTTCACTGATCTCAGGATGGATGCAATCGAGCTTTCCTAGTTGAGAGGACAAGATCAAGTCCTTATCCCTGTGTTTCCTGATCAAGGGGAGAGAACAAAGCTAAATAACAAACAGAGTCTGGGTTGTGGAGAACTTAAGATCGACCTCACCCCCTGAAATTTCCGCATCTACACGTTAGTACCAATCCCCGGCTGCTAAACGTGTTGCTTAACTGTAGCATTGTATTTGAATTCACTACGTAATAATACGTATGTTTCTAGGATGAGTGAGAAAATTGCTTATTCCCAGAGGAGTAGGTTGTGGGAAGTGTAGGGAAAAGAGAATCCTCCGACACTTGACACATCCTTCTGACTTGAAAGTAGGCAACAGGCAACAGGCAACAGGCAACAGGCAACAGTGAAGAGTCTACTTTCATAACCTGGTGGTGAAAAAATTTTCATTGAGACTGCCTTCTGCCTCCTGCCTCCTGCCTTCTGCCTTCTGCCTCCTGCCTTCTGCCTTCTGACTTCTGCCTTCTGCCTCCTGCCTTCTGCCTCCTGCCTCCTGCCTCCTGCCTTCTGCCTTCTGCCTCCTGCCTCCTGCCTCCTGCCTCCTGCCTCCTGCCTCCTGCCTACTGCCTCCTGCCTCCTGCCTCCTGCCTCCCTCCCACCTCCGATCTCCAGTCCCGG
>JAAHHL010001761.1 GCA_010672185.1 Caldora sp. SIO3E6
TCTCAAACAACAGGCGCAATCTAATAACAGTTGGCTTGCACGGGTTACAGCAATGCGAGAAATAGCCGGTGGCTGGAAGGATGATTCAGATACTTTACCTTGGCTCAAACAACAGGCAAAATCTGATGAAAGTTGGCTTGTGCGACAAATAGTAATGCCAAAAATAGTCCGTGTCTGGAAAAATGACCCTGATACTTTACCTTGGCTCAAACGACAGACGCAATCTGATGAAAATTGGATTGCGCGAAATGCTGCAGTGTCAGTCATAGCCGGTGGCTGGAAGGATGATTCAGATACTTTACCTTGGCTCAAACAACAGGCAAAATCTGATAAAAATTGGCTTGTACGAAATGTGGTAGTGCAAGAAATAGCAAGTGTCTGGAAAGATGAACCCGATACCTTACCTTGGCTCAAACAACAGGCAAAATCTGATGAAAGTTGGTTTGTGCGACAAGCCGCAGTGCAAAAAATAGCAAGTGTCTGGAAAGATGAACCCGATACCTTACCTTGGCTCAAACAACAGGCAAAATCTGATAAGAATTGTCTTGTACGAAATGTAGCGATTTCAAAAATAGCCGGTGGCTGGCAAGGTGAACCCGATACTTTACCCTGGCTCAAACAATTAGTTCAATCGGATGAAAGTTTGTTGGTGCGAGCTACATTAGCGCGAGAAATAGCCGGTGGCTGGCAAGATGAACCCGATACTTTACCCCTGTTCCAACAATGGGAACAATCAGATTATTATCAGGTAGTACGGCATAAAAAAGTGGAAGAATTTGCCCGTGTATTTGCCTTTTTCTGGCAAGATTACCCAGATGCCTTACTCGTGCTCAAACAAATGCTTCTATCCGATGACAATGAGCATATTCAGTGCGCAGCAGTAAGAGAATTAGCTCGTAGCTGGAAAGATGATTCTGATACTTTACCCCTGCTCAAACAATTAGTTCAATCCGATGAAAATGAGAATGTGCGATGTACAGCAGTCGAAGAAATAGCCCGTGCCTGGAAGAATGAGCCTTGGATGTTAGAATTTTTACGTAACTGTACACTCAATGACCCCTTTGAGCGTCAGGCAATCTTTGAAGAGAACCCGCGCAAGATAGCATTGGAGATTATTCTCGAGCAATATCCTAACCATCCCCAAACTTTATCCCTGTTACAGGATAGAGCTGAAAACGATTCAGATGAGCAGCTTCGGGAATGGGGGAAGAAGAATTTAGAATTTAGAATTTAGAATGAAATTTGGTAAACCTGTAGGGGCGGG
>JAAHHL010001762.1 GCA_010672185.1 Caldora sp. SIO3E6
ATTTTAATGGACTTGAGCTATTAGCCTTGGATTTAAATCCAAGGCGGGTTATGAAATCCAACCAGTCAGCTATGTCTAGGCTTAAGTTGACACCAATGGCAAGCATTGCGCCCCAACCAGAATGAATATTATCCCAATGTAGCCGGAATTGATATAATTCCCAATTCCCAATTCTCCATTCTCCATTCTCCATTCTCCATTCTCCATTCTCCATTCCCAATTCCCAATTCCCCAATTCCCCATTCATCTATGGATAAGGTTTGAGCATTTTCCCAGTTTGATAGACATGAAAAACTTCTGTAACTGCTCCTCCCCGACGAATCGGTACTGTGGCAATTTCCTGGAAACTGCTAAAGTAAGGCCGATACGAATCCGTTAGCTCAAAGAGGTCATGAAAACGCTCAAGAGTAACATATAGCCCCTCTTTTCCTAGCCATTCCTCTGGTTCAGACCAAAAAGCAAACCCTCGTACATCCTCACCAAAACAAGTAATTGGTGTAGTCGTAATCGGACTCAAGGCCATACCTACCATACCACCAAGGTAAAAGCCATTGGTAAAGACAAAGCCAGAGTTCTGCAAAGCCGGATTCAAGATAGGGGATTCCTGAAAGCCACGCCGCAGTTGCATAATATCAATTAATTCTGTCGAAGGGTCATCTTTAACCGGTAAGAATCCTCCAAATAGCGCGTATTGACCAGACTTTTGCAATGTACCAGTAGTTACATGTAACAGTACCAAGAGGATACAGCTGCCCAAAAATAACCCTGTACCTCGAAGCCAGCGTCGCACCCGACGCCGAGATTGCTGCTGCCAGCCAACAGCCTTGTACCCTAGTAACAAGGTTAGTCCCCAAAATCCCGGCATAGACCAAGTTGGCAAAATTGGTTGGGCTCCTCCTAAGAGGGTAAATCCGATAGTCAGGGGTAGAGATACCCATAAAATCAATAACTGCTTAGCTGCTAAATCTTTAATTAAGAATTGAGAATTGAGAATTGAGAATTGAGAAGAGGTAGTAGGAATATTACTCAAATCACTACTAATATCTTGCCCCCATCTCCCTCTATTTCCTGTCCCCGCGTCCCCGCGTCCCCATGTCTCCGCGTCCCCGCGTCCCCGCGTCCCCGCGTCTCCTCTCCCCATCTCCCATAGACTTCGCCAACTTACCCACCATAAAGGCAATCCCATCGTAGGAAACAGGTAACCGATTCCAGCTAGAAAAGTAACTGCTAGCCCTAGTAAATTATAACTACTTTTTGTCTCTT
>JAAHHL010001763.1 GCA_010672185.1 Caldora sp. SIO3E6
TGTGACAAGTTAAAAGGTCGTGCATTTTGTCAACTCCCATATATGGCGTAGTGGTTCTAAAAAAAACCTATATATGGAAATACTCCAAGGGTTAAGGAAAATTGTATTCTTCTTCCTCTGCTCCTCCGCTCCTCCGCTCCTCCGCTCCTCTGCTCCTCCGCTCCCTTGTCTCCCTTGTCCCCCTTGTCTCCTCCTCCCCTCGTCCCTCTAATCATTAGCATCTATTTGCTCAACTGTTGATTCTGGGGCAAGAGCTGGATTAGAGGCAACTGGCAGCGCTTGAGTCGTAATAGCACCATCATCGGAGGAAGCATAGACTGAACTACTGCTCTTGAACTGCTGCATTAAGCTGCCCATTTCCAGAGCATTCATCGCATAGTTCCAGCCATGATTACCCTTGATGCCTGCTCGTTCTAGGGCTTGTTGCATCGTATCTGTGGTCAAAACCCCAAAAATTACTGGCACACCTGTCTGAAAGCTAGCGGCAGCAATCCCTTTGGAGACTTCCGCAGAAACATAATCAAAGTGGGGTGTTTGACCCTTGATGACAGCACCAAGACAAATTACAGCATCATAGTTATGGCTGAGGGCAGCTTGGCGAGCCATCAGGGGAATTTCAAAACTACCGGGCACCCAAATATAGTCTACTTGAGTGCTTTCGGGATTGATATCAACACCGTGGCGTTTCAAGCAATCTTGGCATCCCTGCAAGAGTTTGCCAGTTACTAGGTCATTAAATCGACCAATAATGATTGCAAAGCGTAGGGAACTCGCTGAAGTAAAATTGCCCTCGAAAACTGCCATGGTTATTTTTGGTTGTGAGGATTTGGTTGTGGTTTTTCTACCAATCTAGACTACCAAAAAGTTCAAGATCCCTACTAAGATCACTAGAACTGCCCAAGCACCAGAACCCACAAAAATCAAATTTTTTGATTGTTCCCAGTTTTGAGGTGAAGCATAGGCTACTGGTACCCCAACCACTAGCACGAATGACAAGACAACTAAAGCCAGAAGTGCAAGTGAAAATATGATAGTCATTTTTGTTCTCCCAAGATCATGAACGTATTGTTTATTATTTGTTATTGGTTGTTTGTGAAGAAATACAAACAACGAACAACTTGCTTTGCCAAGTCGGCAATTGGCACTCCTCTCTACCCTAAGAAGAGGTGCGGTATCGGGACGGAGTCCGGCAAATTTTGAATTTTGAATTTTGAATTGCGCGTAGCGCTATACCAAATCCGGTATCGATATACCCGCTATGCA
>JAAHHL010001764.1 GCA_010672185.1 Caldora sp. SIO3E6
ACGATCTATCCTTCTCTTCGAGACACTTCGGGAACATGTATTCTCTTGCCGAAGGCAGGGACTTAGAAGCTACAGCAAGAAAATCAAGAAAGATCCGTCTATTCCTAAGCCCTAAACAAAAAGCACTATTGAAGCAATGGTTTGGTGTTAGTCGTTTTGTCTACAACAGGACAATTAAGCACCTACAAGAACCAGGAACTAAAGCTAACTGGATGGCGATTAAAACAGGGATACTGAACAGTTTACCTGAATGGGCTTTGGGAGTACCCTTTCAGGTTAAGTCCATTGCCATTAAAGATGCTTGCCTTACTGTAAAAGCTGCTAAAAAAGGGTTCAAAACAGATGGACAAATTAGGAAGTGCAGATTTCGGAGTAGGAAAGACACGAAACAGTCTATCTTCATTCCGAAATCCGCCATAAAAGATTGTGGAATTTACCACTCAATATTAGGCAAGTGCCGACTAAAAGAAGCACTGCCAACAGAATTCAGTGACGGTAGGTTAACGCTGGCTTATGGCGAGTATTACCTAGTCGTCTCTGAACAAGTGCAACCAGTCGAGACCGATAACCAAGGCCGACTGGTGGCCTTAGACCCTGGTGTCCGCACGTTTATGACGTTCTTTAGCGAAAATTCTTTTGGTTGGTTGGGAAATGATTCTAATTTGTACATCCAGAAGCTTTGTGTCAGACTGGATAAATTGGTATCAAGGTTATCAAAAGTCCCATCTAAACAGAAGCGAAGATTAAAGAAAGCCGCAAGTAGACTTCGTTGTAAAATTAAAAACTTGGTCAAAGAATTGCATTACAAAACAGCTAGATTTCTGGTGGACAACTTTGACGTAATTCTCTTACCAACATTTGAAACATCCCAGATGGTGTCTAAATCACGCCGTAAATTGAGAAACAAATCTGTGCGACAGATGCTAACACTTTCTCACTACGAATTTAAGACCTTCCTTAAGTGGAAAGCTTGGGAACAATCCAAGAAAGTGATTGATTGCAACGAAGCTTATACTTCAAAAACGGTGTCGTGGACTGGTGAAATCGTCAAAAACCTAGGTGGAGCAAGAACAATTAAGTCTGTTTCCACCGGATTAAAGATGAATCGGGATCTAAATGGTGCTCGTGGGATTTTCCTGCGGGCATTGGTTGATACGCCCTGGTTGAGAGAGCATCTCGATTTGTGTATTTGTTAGTAAATGTTAGCAAAAAAGTATCGGTTCTAGAAATCACAATAACGACTAATACCCTCTTAGGGTAGTA
>JAAHHL010001765.1 GCA_010672185.1 Caldora sp. SIO3E6
TCCCCATCTCCCCATCTCCCCATCTCCGCGTCCCCCCGTCCCCGCGTCCCCGCGTCTCGACGTTCTCCCCACACTAAGGATAAACCAGAGGGGAACTAGGGCAATCCATGCTAAGGGCCAAGCTTCTAACGGTGAAGGTGTAATACCCATCATCATGCCACCGATTAAAGGCAGCAGTATAAGAGGGGCAAAGGGGAAGGTTGAAGTGACAAACGAAGTGCTTGTAACTCTAGTTTTGTTCATTGAATACTTAGTTATTGTATCTTTTAGCTTAGTCGGTATGGCAATCATTTCAAAAATTTGCCATTTTAGAAGAGGTGTGCTGAGAATAGTTTCTTTCATCAGCCAGAGAATAACTATTGATGTTATGGTTTATTTCAATAAAATAATTTGCAAGAATTTAGTTATTGTTGCTTTGAGCTTTTTGATAATGCGTTTCTTATTCTAAATGAGAGCACAATGATTAAAATTATTGTGCAGCAGTATTTTTTGATTGTGTTTGTGATAATTTAGCATAATATCTCCTGAAGAACCGGATTTTTAGAATCTATTGATGAAACTAATAAGTCCGGTGATATTTCTTTAAAAGTTGTTGATTCTGTTGGTGTTGCCAAAGACACTGATATCTATAAGGTTAGGCGGATGCTTGAAGATAACGATAAAATACAGATAGTTTGGGGAGGCTCCAATTTGGCAACGGAGTTGGCGATTCAAGCAGTTAAAGAATTAAACTTGCAGGAAAAAGTTGCCATTTTTGGGATTTTAGATTTATCTAGAGATACAGCTGAAATGTTAATTGATGATGAGAGTCCATTACAATTAATTATTGATCAGGCTGGGGTTGAAATTGGCTACCAGGCTGTGAAAACAGCAGTTGACGTTTTAAGGGGAGAGCGTTCTGGCGAAGAGTATTGCAAGAAAGAGATTCAACACAACCCGTTAACTCAAGATGACGAGAAAAAAGTTTATAATTTGCTCAACGGGGTTGATACTAATGACGAATCTTCTGACTCGGAAACTTCTTGCCCGGAGACTCCTAAACTTTAGAGCTAAATATTGAAGTTTTTCTCCCCCAGCCTCCCAAGCTTTTTCATGCACGGGGGTTCCTACCGGGATTTGGTATTACTCCCCCTGCTCCCTTACCTGAGGGTAGAATAGGATATTTTTTTATGGGGAAATCCCTTAACGCCAAATTTGCCCTAAAACCTCCTCTGGTTTGACGTCAGCAATCCAACGGGTAGGAGATTGTAAGCCAACACACA
>JAAHHL010001766.1 GCA_010672185.1 Caldora sp. SIO3E6
TCTAGAAATTGCAAGGCAAACGCATCTAAATGAGTCTTAACAAAATGCGTTTACCAGACAGCTTTAAATAAAGAGTGTTGGAGAAATGTGAAAAAATCCTCCCGGTATCTCAGTTAAGGGTTTTTCTTAGATTGCTTTTCAAAATAGAGATATAATAAAAGTACTGTGTTTTGGAGGATAGTTTGATGGAGTGTTTAGACATTGCCAAGTTATTTATCGTCCAAGCAGCTCAGGAAGGTCTTTCTAGCGATATGACCAACATGAAGGTGAATAAGTTACTATACTATTCGCAGTGCCTCTACCTTGCTCTTTATGAAGAATTTCTTTTTGAGGATGAGATTCAAGCTTGGGTACACGGACTAGTCTGTCCTCCAGTTTACAAAGAGTACAAAGAATTTAAAAATCAGCAATTACCTGTTCCTTCGATTGATGATTTACCAGAGTTTCCGAAGAATATCATTGATCTAATGGGTAAGGTTTGGTGTTTCCTAGGGGAACATCATGCTTACAAGTTAAGCAATATGACTCACCAAGAATTCCCGTGGAAAAATGCTAGGGGTGATTTACCTCCTGATGCTCTGTCGCAAAATCCACTATCATTCAAAGATATGAAAGATTTTGGTGAGCAAATGTTAGATGATATCGAGCGATCGCATCCTGAATACCAAAAGATGATTGAAGTAGTTTTGACGGATGCTCTATCTGGAAAAGCTTCTGAGAATTTGGCTGTGGAAGATATTGATGAGTGGGTAGATGCAATTTTCGCTTAAGTTACCAATTTTGTAGGGTGCGTTAGCGCTAGCGTAACGCACCACATTAGATATCCCAAATACTCTCAGGTAATTCGGGAATCCCATTACTGCCCCAATTTGGCGGATAAATACCCTGATCTGTCAATCGATGAATACTAGAAAATTGCCAATCTTGAGGAGTAGGACATAATTGATGTTTGACAGGATTGTAGTGAATATAATCGCAATGTTTCATAAAATCTTCCTCATCTCTAATCAGATGCTCCCAAAATCGCTTTTGCCACAGATTTCCCTCTTGTCGTTTTTGTCTAGAGGCAGAAATTTTAGCTTTAATCCCCAATTGTTTGCCAAACCTTTTGGTAACAAAAGTTTTAATTAATCGCAATCGAGTCGAGAAGTCACTATCTCCTTCAGGTAATGTCCATAAACAATGGAAATGCTCTGGTAACAGAACAAATGCATCAATAGTAAAGGGATATTTTTGGCGAACCTGAACAATAGCAGTG
>JAAHHL010001767.1 GCA_010672185.1 Caldora sp. SIO3E6
GTCACAATCGGTTTTGCGATCGCTTGTGCCAAAATCTCCAAACAACCAAAATTCGTCGTGTGACAGTTGAGGGTGCGGAATGTGGGATAAAATATACAGTTATAGCGCTACGCGCTGGTGTAGTTACAAATTGTGAAAAGCTGCATCCGCCGCTTTATGAACGTTAAAATCATATCGTGGTAGCTCTTTTCTAATCGCCGTCTTTATTTTATGCCACCAATGCTCAATTGGGTTTAAGTCGGGAGAATAGCTAGGTAAGAAAAGCAATTCACACCCAGCCTCTTCAATAAGTTCTTTGATTTTACTGGAGTTATGAAAAGGGGCATTATCCATAATAATTACCTGTCCTGGTCGCAGTTGAGGCAATAAAAAATGACCCAACCAAGCTTCTATAACTTTGGCTGTACAATATCCCTGATATACCATAGGGGCTAATAGCTTGTCTTGGCACAAAGCTCCGACAATACTCAGCCGTTCTCGACGTTTACCAGGTCGAGAACTGTGAAATCTTTGTCCCTTTTTACTCCAACCATAAGGTAAAGTTTCATTACTATCAATTCCGCTCTCATCCATATAAATCAAGTCTTCTGCACGATATCTTGATAATTTTTTCAAAAACGCAATTCTCGATTCTTCACACCGCTCTTGGTAGCTGTAAGTTTTTTTTTGCGGGTATAGCCCAATTTTTTTAATCCCCTACTTATTGACTGTTGGCTAATATCTCCCCAGACTTCAGCAAGTTCTTTTTGAGTTTTATCTCCGTTGTTATCTACCACTTTTTTAAATTTTTCCCAGTCTTGTATCTTCGACTCTTGAGGAGGTGGTAATACCTTGCACGGAACCGTTGAGCCCGTTTTCTCAAACTGCTCAATCCACCGATAGACTGTGGGACGGCTAATCTGGAGTATCCGGCTCACTCGACTGATTGACATTCCCCCTTTGACTAGATCTAGTGCTCGTACACGCAGGTCTTGACTATATGCGATCGCCATCTCTAAAAAACTAGTGTCGTATCTCAACTTAACTCTATTCTATTTTGTAAGTACGCCAGCGCGTAGCGCTATAATTTTGCGTGACTACTTATTATTTGCCTATTCTCCATCGCTGTGACCATTATCTTGTCAGGTTTTGAGCTTTTGGCAATGTGCAATTAATTTTGTTTACCTGCTTACTTGGCAAATACATCCTGATTCTCCTAGTAATGGGTTGAAATTACTTTAACAAAAGGGATAAAATAACCATGACGCTTTGGCTTTA
>JAAHHL010001768.1 GCA_010672185.1 Caldora sp. SIO3E6
AATCGAGAACCCATGTCTCGGTGAGCCAGAGTTTCAATCATCATTTCTGTCTGCAAGATCCTAGAAGATAAACCCCGGAGCATTAACATCGATAGCTCTGGATTTTCTTTAAGTGCTTGCTCTACCTGATCAATTGGAGAAGAGAGTAACTCTACAGGGGTAAAAGCAACCGCATGGTAAAACCGGTCAGAGCGATGACCTGTAATCAGGGATAGTACACCAAAAACACTGTTTTCTCGCAACAGCGCTACCGTAATTTCTTCCCCTGCTTCATAGACTCTCGAGAGCTTCACAGCACCTCTGAGCAAGAAGTAGACTCTTTCTGCGGGGTCTCCTGGGAAAAAAATTGTTTTGCCCCGCTCAAATGTTTCGACAACCGGTGGAAAGCCTCCACCGCTCATCTGACGGAACACAGATTCTAGTGGTCTATATTGCGTCACAGCGCTATCCATTGCTCTAGTTAACACTCCCCGCGTTTTCATCGACGGGGATTCTCACTTTACAGAGAGAGTTTAGACAGTACCGAAATACTATCCCCGGTCTCTTTACCTTCAGTGAGCATGATTCCTGTTTGCCTTTCTTAAATCTAAGGCATCCGAAAGCTTCCACATACTCACGGAATGCTATTTCTAACCGTTTGAGGGTTTGCTGCACAACGTGAGACTGAGGAATTTCCCACCAGTAAAAAAAGCTTAAAAAGCTTACTGTAAAGACTTTCTTACCTTTTGCTTTCTGACTTGAAAGTGTAACTTTCATAATTGGTGGTGAGCGAAGCGAGCGCTCATGAAGACCGCCTTCTGACTTCTGCCTTCTTGCAGCAGTGCTTTACACTGACGGACAAAGGTGAGGCAAAGTGCATCAGCAGGAATTATGTACTCACTTTCTAGACTACAAGCATTGGTGCGACACTTGCGGGAGTTAATCCAATCTTTAAGCTCCCGTTGTATGTAGTTATAGATATTGCAGCAAATCTCCATGCGTTTTCAATATAATTCTATTTTTCACCATCTCTTGACTTTCCCCCTCAAGTACTACCTAAACCCTTATTTTACCTTCGCAGCTTAGATTCTGAAACTCTTTCAAGAAACAAGGCTCCGAGGCAGGTGTTAGGTGGTAGGTGGCAGGTGAAGGAAAGAATTTGTACTTGTTTCTTTCATCTATAACAGGTGCAATACGCCAGTAGGACGCTCTTAAGACACACATTTTCCTTTTTAACTGAGCACTATTGATTTGTTGGGCTTCTGGCGAGTTAAAC
>JAAHHL010001769.1 GCA_010672185.1 Caldora sp. SIO3E6
TCACTACTACTGGCAGGATACCAGTTCCACACACCTACTACTGGCAGGATGCCAGTTCCACACACCTAAGCAGCAACAAGAGAAGCTAGAGGTTCAGGAATGGTATCTGAAGGAGCCTGAAATTCGCCAGTTTTGACAAATTCTAAACGTAACTTGCTCCAGGTAATAAATTGGGAATTAGTAGAAATTATCGCTGCTGCTGGTTGAGGGCATTCTTTCTTAATCTCTGCCATTTCCGGTGCTTCGAGAAAAGCAGGCTGCTTAACTAGCCAAAAGTCGATTTCTTTCTCCTTCTCATGGTAATTCCTGGTACGTTCCCTCAAGACTTCTTCCAAGGGTTCTTTTTCTGTGAGAAAGCTTTGACTGGCTAAAATGTAGTAGTAAGTTGTCATTGGTTGTTGGTTTGTTTTTACATTCCTCAAATTAGTATTTTAGAAGAAAGAAAGTAAGTAATTCTAAATTCTAAATTCTAAATTCTAAATTCCTCGCATGGCTTGCTTCATTTCTCGGACAGCTCTTTCCAGACCAACGAGTACAGCTCTAGAGATGATACTATGTCCAATATTGAGTTCCTCCATCCCTGCAATGCAAGCTACGGGATAGACATTCCAGTAAGTAAGGCCATGTCCAGCATTAACTCGGATACCCGCTGCGATCGCATCTTCGCATCCTTTGGCTAACAATGCTAATTCCTGCTGACGGCTTACCTCATCAACAGCTTCTGCATAGCAACCAGTATGCAGTTCAATAAACTTAGCTTGCAATTTAGCAGCAGCCTCGATTTGAGCTGAGTCAGGGTCAATAAATAAGCTAACGGGAATGCCACTATCTTGCAATTTAGGGACAATCTCACTCATCCGAGGCATTTGGCCAGCAATATCAAGTCCCCCCTCTGTTGTCACTTCTTCCCGTTTTTCCGGTACCAGAGTAACATAATCGGGTTTAATCTCCAAAGCGATCGCTACCATTTCATCGGTAGGAGCCATTTCCAGATTTAAGTGAGTTCGCACCGTCTGTCGCAGTAAGCGCACATCCCTGTCTTGAATATGACGCCTGTCTTCCCTCAGATGGGTAGTAATACCATCGGCACCAGCGAGTTCTGCCAACACAGCTGCTGCCACCGGATCTGGTTCAACCGTGCGCCGCGCCTGCCGAATTGTGGCAATGTGGTCGATATTAACGCCAAGAGTCAGCAATTGCGTTCTTCTCCTGAATAAGCACAAGTCTTCACCAAATCTATGG
>JAAHHL010000177.1 GCA_010672185.1 Caldora sp. SIO3E6
TGCATATTGTTCCGTAAATCCCATATACTCAGCTAATTCAATTTGCCTACGAGGGGTGTAGTCGTCAGCCAGTTTATTTTCCCGCCGAAAGGCTTTGAGAGACTCTACATAAAAATCTTGTAAAAAGTCCTCAATTAAGTTGTAACGAGCGGAAAACTTTAATTGGGATTGAGACGGTGCCACATGACGATAAATCATGACGCTGAGGTTGCTGTGGAGATCCACACGACCTCGCTTTGAACCGAGTTGATAGTAAGACAAATATTTTTTAAGCCGGTGACGAGCCAGAGTTAATTGCCAGGAGTAGATTTCACCTGAGGTTTGGATCCGGTCACTTTTGCGACAAACTCGTCCTACCTCTACTGCTATCCGGTTAGTCACCTGATGAGCGCCACTTGGTAATGAGCCAAGGCGATCTCGTAATTCTTCGAGTAATAATCCGCTCAATGCTTGAGCATCGGTTTCAGCAGAATTTTCCGGAAGATGAACGTGATTATGAGAAGTTTGATTGGTAAGCTTAGCAATTTTTAGTTTCATGGTAAGAGCCCCATTAGATTACAGTCACGAATTGGTAAGACATCAGTAGGGATTTTTGGTCTATTGGTATTTTTGCCATCTAGCCAACCTATTATTGATGCCTGCAATTACGGAATGTAGATTGCTACCCTGAGGCCTTGGGTCCATTTTGGTATGAATAACTTCAGTTCATAGTTGATACCTCCCTTCAATAAGCTGTGGCTTGGTCATCACAAGCCCTGTAAGTTATTTCTCAAGACTAATTGCTCAAGAAAGATTTTTACACCTCGCTCCAGTGTACTCTCTTTATTTGCTAACGGGTAGTGTCCAAATTTGTGCTGCCTCCCATCCTAAACCTTGCCGTACAATAACTGGTTCTGAGGCAGTTAGGTCGAGAATGGTTGATACTTCAACCCCTGGTTCCAATCCATTATCCACAATGATGTCAACCAAACCATCAAGGGCGTCGAATAGTTTCGCCCTCTCGAGTCCCACTGTGGGAGTTGCACCATCCTCATCTGGTAGATGAGCTGAGGTGGAAATAATTGGGTTACCTAGAGCTTCTAAAAGTGCTTGACAAGCTGGATGAGCCGGTACGCGGATACCACTGGTTTTCCGCTTGGGACTCATCACAATACGAGGCACTAACTTGGTTGCTGGTAGCAAGAAAGTATAGGGTCCTGGAATCAGACTTTTCATAATTCGGTAAGCAGTATCACTTACTCTGGCATATTGGGCAATATTAGACAGGGAGGAACAAAGAAACGTCAGGGGCTTATCATTAGATAGTTGCTTCAGACGCCTCACTCGTTGAACTGCTGACTTGACGTTCAAGTCGCACCCAATAGCATAGACGGTATCAGTGGGATATAACATCACTGCACCATCTTGCAGGTCGTTCTTTATTTTCTCTATTCGGCGTATTTGTGGTGTGTCCGGATGGACCGTGTAAATAATAGCCATCAAACATATTAACTCCTCACTTATTATCAACACTCTATGACAAAGCTAGCCTACCTGGATTGTCAAACAGGAATTGCCGGTGACATGTGCCTAGGAGCGCTGGTATCTGCCGGTGTGCCTTTGGAGTATTTACTCACTAAGCTCCAAGGCTTGGATATTGAGCAAGAGTACCGATTGAGAGCTCAAAGTGTCCACTGCAATGAGCAGTTGGCCACGAAAATTTATGTAGATTTGTTAAGTGAAGCTGAGCCGCATCACCATTCTCATCAAATAAACCAAGGCTCTGGTCATGCTCAAAGCCGGAATTTGCCAGAAATTGAGCGATTAATTACGGCAGCTGATTTCCCGACCCGAGTTTCAGAGTGGAGCCTAGCTGTTTTCCGCAAATTGGCAGAGGCAGAAGGAGCAGTCCATGGCATTGCACCAGAGAAAGTACATTTTCATGAAGTTGGTGCGATTGATGCCATTGTGGATATCATCGGCACCTGCTTGGGTTTAGATTGGCTGGGGATTGACCAACTTTATTGTTCGGCTCTTCCCACTGGAGGTGGTAGAGTGCGAGCAGCTCATGGTTGGCTCCCAGTGCCAGCACCAGCGGTACTGAAATTGTGGGAGTCCCGTCAGGTGCCAATTTACAGCAATGGGATTGAGCGGGAATTAGTAACACCAACTGGAGCCGCTCTTGCTGTAACTCTTGCTACAAGTTTCGGTTCTCCACCAGCAATGACTATCCAGAAAGTTGGTAATGGTGCTGGTTCAATCCAGTTGCCGATTCCCAATATGTTGCGACTGTGGATTGGGGAAACCCCCCCTGTATCCCCCCAAGGGGGGAGGGGAATTGGAAATGGGGAATTGGGAATTGAGGGAAAAAAAAATGTTGTGAGTGCAGCTGATGATGCCTCCCCCAATTTAGAAACTATTGCGGTACTTGAAACCCAAATTGATGATTTGAGTCCTCAAGGAATTGGCTATTTATATGAGAGATTATTTCAGGTTGGTGCTGTGGATGTTTTTACTCAGCCAATTGGCATGAAGAAATCTCGACCAGGTATTTTAGTTACAGTCATTTGTCATCCTCCAGATATCTCAGCTTGTGAAGAGGTTTTATTCAATGAAACCACTACTTTAGGAATCCGACGGCTAATCCAGCAACGTCGGATTTTACCACGGACAATTCAGTCGGTACAGACTGAGTATGGTGAGATTCGGGTGAAGGTTGCTTGGAAAGAAGAATCTGGTGAGAAAACTATCATCAATATACAGCCAGAATACGAAGATTGTGCCTCAATTGCACAGCAACATCATCTACCTTGGCGTGAGGTACATCAGCTGGCACTCGATACTTGGAGTAAGGAACAGGGAAGCGATCGCTTTTTTAAGTAATGGAACTGACAACCGTGGAACTGGCATCTTGCCAGTCATCAATTTATCATCTAAGACAACAGCACAAAAAAAGAAACATTTCTCGCCATCAGATAAGTTTTGAAAGCCAATTCAAGTCAGACTTCAGTATTAATCCCCACTGATTTCTACCAGTGCTTCGCCAGTAGCCAAAAGTTCTAATGCTCTAGGTAAGGTTTCGCTTAAAATCTCACGCAGCCGTGCATTAGATGTATTCCCACAAGTTAACCAAATAATTTGAGGTGGTGAACCTAATCGATCAACTAAGTCAACAAAGTCGCTGTCTTTAGTCATTACAATAGCTTGCTGAGCTTTGGCAGCTTCAAAGATTTCAGGATCTTCAGCATCTCTTAAACTAAGGTCACGCAATGCTACTGCTTCCACACTCAATGTATTTGTAATCCAGTTTGCTATTGCAGGGGACAGGTGTGCATCTACCCAAATGGTCATGCTACTAGAACTGGGTGATTAAGTTTCCGGGAGGCATATAAAAGAGACGCCTTGAGATCCTCTGCCTCAAGATCAGGCATTTCTTCCAAAATTTCTCTTGCACTTAAACCTGCTGCAAATAGATCCAGTACGTCTGATACCCGAATTCTCATCCCTCGGATGCAAGGACGACCGCCACACTGTTTAGGATTAACTGTAATTCTTGCCAATAGTTCCGCCATTTAAGGTAGCTCTTGTGAGATTTATCTATAGTTCATGCTTTAAGTTTAATCTGAAAGTGAGGATGTGTGGAACTGGCATCCTGCCAGTCATCAAAATGATTATTTGGTAGAAATTGACACAGGCTAGAAGCGAAGTTCCACAAGATAATTATTCCATAACCCCAATCCTAAAGTTGTGCGATCGCGGCTTGGATAGCAGAAGCGATCGCGCTATTGGGCATGGTATCAATGATTTGTTGACCTTTCCACCGTGCGATCGCTCACAAACTGTGCCAGGGACTTTTCGTTTGCCTTAGACCATTTTCACTCCATTTGCTCTCTCTTTGTTCAAGATGTTCCTGAATGTCCATCCTAACAGTCATCCACATTATTTGAGCGATCGCTTCCCTTGTGTTCTACAACGTTTTCTGTTATTATTTTAATAATGGAATAGGTGTGCGCCTATAGATACAATCATCAAATCTGTGCCCCTAAACCTTGAGCTAAATTATGACCTTCCTCCTCCTCAGTCAAATGAGATAGTGCTCATCCAAAGATCTTCCCATAGCTCATCCTCAATACCATATAGAAAGTTGCCTGTGCTGATTGTTCTGGAGGAATTATGCTACTTGCCCAAAATCGTGCTGATCGAGTTATCTTATACAATATTAGTTGGCAACAATTTGAAAATTTATTAGTGGATTTAGGGGAAAATCGTACTACCAGAGTTGCCTATGATGATGGAACGTTGGAAATTATGACCCCTTTACCCGAACACGAATATTACAAGGAAACCTTTGGCATTGTCATTCAAGATATTGCAGAAACTTTGGACCAAGACTATGAAAGTTTAGGTTCAACGACTTGGAAAAGGGAACTCGAGAGAGCAGGGGTTGAATCGGATAACTGTTTTTACTTTCAAAATGAACCAAAAATTCGGGGTAAGTTAGAATTTGATTTAAATCAAGACCCTCCACCAGATTTAGCCCTAGAAATTGATTTAACTAGCAAGTCTCTGAGTCGCTTTCCTATCTATGCTCGTTTAGGTGTACCAGAAATTTGGTGTTATGACTCAGGGGTGGTAAAAATTTACCAACTACAGCATGAGGGTTACATAGAAGTAGAGACTAGTTTAGTATTTCCGACGCTACCAGTACAAGAGTTGCCTGCACTGATTGAACAATACCGTCCTCAAGGAAAACTAGCAATCCGCAAAGCTGTGAGAGAATGGGCGAAGAGTGCATAAGTGAACATTCGAGATCAATCACCCGGCAGCATTGCTTGAAAGAGTCTGCCATCAACCCCGCTCTGACATTACTTTTGAAAAATGGTATAACTGACTCCAGGGAAGCGAGCGCATTAGTATAGTTGGTAGAACTCACATCGGTGGAACTGGCATCTTGCCAGTGTCCAAAATTATGATTTGATGGAGATTGCTACAGGCTAGAAGTCTGTTCTACATGAGTATTATTCTACAACCCCAATCCTAAGTTGTGCGATCGTAGCTTGGATAGCAGAAGTGATCGCGTCATCGGACACGGTATCAAAGATTTGTTGACCTTGCAACAGGAGAAACTGCTCAAATATTTTGTCTTTCTGAGCTTCGGACAGGATAATCTGCTGAATTAGCTCAATCTGAGTATCGAGTGAAACTGCCATTTGGCTACTCTGTAGTTGTTCTAAAAAGTTCTGAGCAATCGAGGTCATTTGTTGCAGGTTAGAACCCCCGGCAATTAAGCTCCGGACTTGCTCTGCTGCTTCAGCATAGTCAATTTGTACCCCTGCAAGATTGCTAATAGTGCTTTCTGTAATGGTGAAATTATTGCCAATGGGTCGTTTATTAAGTTCTTTTAATTTTCTTTCTGCTGCTGCATTTGCTGCTGCCTCCTTCTTCCGGCGCTCTTCTTCTTTCTTGAGGCGAGTATAGTCTAGGTAAAAAAGATTAGCTTGAATGTTTTCTGTATAACTGTAAACATAGGCTAAGAAAAACTCTGTTATAGTAGCTTCTCTGTTTGCTAGCTCTTCAGCCAGCCGCAACACAAATCCAGGCCTATGGTTATTTTCTCGCTGAAATCCCTCCCAGTATTTTTTAGCACTGCCAGTTGTATTTTCCCAATCAAGCTTTGTTTTAACTTCTTCTAGCCTCTCTAGAATTTGCTCATCTGTCCAGCCTTTTATATTGGTTATGCCAGGTGGGAAAACAAGCAGTTGAGCTTCGAGGCTTAGATCTCGCTTAATATCTTGTTCTATTTGATCGATATCTTTACCCTTGCCTTTTTCTGCTATCTCCTTCTTTCTGCGTTCTTCTTCTTTCTTGAGGCGAGTATACTCCAAGTAAGAAAGATTGGCTTGAATATTGTCTGTATTACTGTAAACATAAGCCAAGAAAAACTCTGTTATAGTAGCTTTTCTGTTGGCAAGCTCTTCAGCCAGCCGTAAAACAAGGGCAACCCTGTGAGTGTTTTCTCCCTCAAATGCCTCCCACCATTTTTTAGCACTACCAGTTGTATTTTCCCAATCAAGTGCAATTTTAATTTCTTCTAGCCTCTCTAGAATTTGCTCATCTGTCCAGCCTTTTGTCTTGGTTATGCCAGGTAAAGGACTGGAGGAAGTCCTAGCTCTACATCGTGAAAAGGCATCTACAAGTCCACTTGGATAGTAAACCTTGCTCAATGCTCTGTATAAATCCTCAGGAGATCTTCCATTTTGAGCAAATGGTTCTATAACAGCGAGATACTTTATATCATTTTGAACAATAAACTTTTGAATCGACGCCCACCACCTTTTTGCCTGCTCAGACTGACAACGCTGACGCCGTGAAGCATCTTGCATAAAAACAGATAAATCTTCTTGGTTAAGATCAATTTCTTTAAATAGTTTTTGAAAACGGATACCATCATCACTCTCTAAAAAAACTTTGAGTGCCTTAAATGCCTGCTCTTCAGTCCATTCTATAGGTTCCTTATTGTTCATTGTCATCCTCCCAGACTGCTATGGCTTTGGATACTCGGTTCTCGTGTTCACGAATTGCATATTCATCGATGCCAGATTGATGTGGTGGTACGAGATAGTTCGAGTCTAAAAACTTCAAGAAATCAATTGCTCTTTTCTCACCCGCCACATAGCAAAATGGCACGTTTTTTCCTCTTGCAATCTCAAGTGATTGCTGAGCCTTTTCAAATGCCTGATCTCTTTCACCTAGTTCCAGTTTAGTTTTCGCTATCGCTAAATGAACTTCTGAAGCAGGTATTTGATAAGTGTTGTTGGGATCAGCTTGACTATAGCGCTTGTACTCTTCGCAAGCTGCATCCAGTTTCGCCATTTGTTGAGAAGGATACTCCAGAGATGTTGCTTCTTTGTACAAACACTCAATATAACCAGCACGAGCGAACATTGAAATTATGGGATAAGCACGACCGGTACTTTGCTCGATAGAGCGTGTAAGAAAATTAGCTGCTACAGGTAAGTTATTAAGCCTCAGACTAGCCAAACCAAGTGTTACCCATTCCCACAATCGTTGATCGGGTGATTCGAGCTCTTTACGTTGCAGAGCTCTAACTGCATACTTCAAGGCTTTGTCATATTCCTCAAGGTAGTACCAAGCTTCTGCCACAGTTTGAAGCTCCCATCTAGTCTCTGTTTTCACTTGGTTTAGCAACTTGGCAGCTATCGGACTTTGCCGAATAGCAAGCAATAAAGCAATCCAGTGTACGTCCGAAGTCCACGGCTCTTCAGATTTTTCTAGTAAATGTAGCCGATTCTGCTCACTTTGCCACAGTGAGCCACTATAAAGGATTTGCCATGTTTGATATCGTTGGCATTTCTCAACCGATGTCAAGTCTCCACATAATCGGTAGGCTAGTTCTGCACGACGAAATAGTATTGGAGACTCCTTCCATCGTCCCATTGACATTAATGCTGAACCTGTCGTAAGTAAACATAATGCTTGTTCCTTACGCAGTTCCAGTCCAGGTAAAGAACCTAACCAAGGGTTGGTTGGATTTTTCTCACGAGAAAAGAATTTACCAAGGATATTGATTAGAGCCGATTTATTACCAAATTGAATTCGAAAGTCATCTATAGTTTTATCATCAAGTGCTTGTAGCGTTTCTTCAATGTTAGATTGAGTCAATATCTTACTTAGAAATCCAGAAGTACCTTCATTCTCCTCAAGAAGCTTCAAGAGATCTTGGTCTACTTCAGTAGGGTCTAGATCAACTTGCTTGAGAATGTATTTTGTGATGTGACCACGAACAACTGGATGTACATCTACTGCCCCGCGAGAAAAATCAGCCCCTAAAAGTCGTCTTCGTTCGAGGTACTGCAACGCTTCAATCAACTGCTCGTCTGCTCTAAATAGGGTTGAGCGTTTTTGTTCAGATGCTCCGCATACAGTACTCGTCTTAAGAGCTTCGATTTCAGTCGCATCTGGTCGTGCAACGATACGGCATAGCAAAATCCAATCTTTCTTACGGTTGCTAATAATGTCGCGTGTTGCAATATCAAGCCAGCGATGGCGTAAAGTTGTTTTTGGAGCTGAGACATCTAAACATAATGATTGATCTTCTCGAGGAAACTGACTAAACCATTCCTTAAAGTAGATCCATCCTGAAATACTGACTGCTGCTGAAACAATCCCTATTAGCTGAGGATGATAACCAATTAGCTCAAAGAAGTCTCGCTGTAAATTTGAACTTGATGAAGCACTACTAATGTCCCAAATCTTTATTGCATCAGTGTAACTTAGAGGCTCAAACGGATAAACGGTCACTCCATCCACAGGATGATCATTTTCTTGAAGTAAATCTTGTGGAACTAACCGTGAAGTAATGAGAATTTTTGACTGCGTTGAGAGAAGACCACGAATAAATTCTCTGAATATCGGGCTTCGAATATACTTTTCCTCATCAGGAATATGCCCCAACTCATTGCGCTGATCTTGTTCCTCGCTATCTACTAATTGATTCTCTGGATTGGCAAATGCTCCCATCTCGCGTTCTAATCCATCCAAGACAATCAACCACTTCTGCTCTTGTAAACATTCCAGGATTGCGTTTTGGAGCTCACGCTGACTATGTAAGTTATCGAGATGTCCTACAAATCTCAGGTTTAGTTCTTGAGACAAATGCAACAAAAATTTTATCCAGTCATAGTTCTTGGCATAAAAGGTAGCCCAAAAACTGTTATAGCCTTGCTCGGCTACTAAGTGCTTGATATCTGTATCATTGAACCAATGCCACACTAATGCTGACTTACCAGTACCACCCAAATCACAGATACATAATAAGCGGCTGTCAATGTACTTACAATCACCTTCTGTTAACCAATTTGTCAGATCGCTTAGTTCCTTTTCCCGTCCTGCAAATGAGGAACCCAAAAGATAGGGATTGTCTTCTACCACATCTGCAATTCGGTTTTGATTTTCGAATTCTCGAAAATCATCCACACTATCGGACTGAGGGGAATCTAATTCTACTATTAAGTCTTTCCAATCAAGTTCCTCGAAGGCTTTTTGGAGTTCACTTTTATTGAGTTTATTGTGCTGCTCCAACCAGTCTAGTGTGCATAATGGCTCTTCCCCCTGACGAAAGGCGGCTCTTTCTGCTTGGCTTATCTCAAAGTAGATCGCTAATTCTAGCCAACGATTGACCAGCCTTCTACAGATAACAATTCGGGTTGGACCAGATAAGGAATCCATATTTGAGTTCCGTCAATGAAGATTACCAGATGAGCTTCTTAGGAGCCGGAATAGGTCACAAGCACAACTCAGGACTTACGCAGCTACACCACATATAGATTCAAAGGTGCGTTACGCTACGCTAACACACCCTACAAATAGAGGTTTTGCGTAAATAATTCCTTTTCTAGAAAATACACTTGATGCTCTGTTTCATCAGGATAGTTTTAGAGAGCTAAAAAGTTATTTGGAACCATCGAGTTCATCAATCAGGTCATTCCATCCAAGTTCCTCGAAGGCTTGTCGTAGTTTGTTTTTAAATTCACTTGGTTGTTGAGTATGCTGTTCCAACCATTCCAATGTCCGTAGCGGTTCATGTCCTTGGGAAAAGGTTGCTCTATCTGCAAGAGGAATTTCCAAGTAAATTGCTAAGTCTTGCCAGCGAATGGTCACTCGGTGGCAAA
>JAAHHL010001770.1 GCA_010672185.1 Caldora sp. SIO3E6
ATCGCCTTAACTTCTGTTGATTGATGGGTGAGGTATCGCTGACGATAATCACAATCTACCCATCTCTCGTAGGTTCTTAATGTCTTGTTCAAAATCCTCTATATCATAGTGAACTGGGATTTGACGACTTGCCAGTAGATGCTGGAAGGAGATGGAATTCATGAGAGCAAACCGACTTGCTTGGGCAAGGGTTAATTTCTCCTTCTGAAAGAGCATGACTGCAATTTCTTGCTTCATCTCAGCCTCCGTCATACGAGTTGCAGCTAGAATTTCATTAGAGATTACGATACTCATCGTTGGATTATTATAAAAAATTGCAAATGGGAAATAAGATTCCGTAAATTTGTAGGGGCGGGTTTAGGGTCACAGTTAACGCATTTGACAATAACATTAATACAAAACCCGCCCAAACGATAACTGGGCGATTACCAAAAATACGCGATCGCTCGTTAATTTATTTGACGATAAGTTGGGTGGATTAAGATAAATTTCCGTACAATTGTAGGGGCGGGTTTAGGGTCGCCGTTAACCCATTTAACGATAACATTAATACAAAACCCGCCCAAACGATAACTATACGATTACAAAAATTATGCGCTCAGCGCAAGCTGGTGCAGCAAAGCAATCGCTCGTTAATTTATTTGACGATAAGTTGGGTGGATTAAGATAATCCTCCGTACCATTGTAGGGGCGGGTTTAGGGTCACCTGTAACCCATTTGACGATAACATTAATACAAAACCCGCCCTTTCGATAACTGGGCGATTAAAAAAATATGCAATCGCTTGTTGATTTATTTGGCAATGGGTTGGATTGATTGGGGTAGCGGCAGGGCTGGTTTTGATTGAAATATTCAGGTACAATGGCCTAAATTATCCCTAAACCCGCCCCTACAAGATTTATATTTTATCTCCTCTTGAAAAAGTAGGTTCTTCCCATCACTCCAAATCCATCCGAGCAAAGTGATCCTGCAAGAACTTGTGCATAAAGCGATAGCGCCCACCAACCCGTTGTAACAGTAAGCGTTCAGTACAGTAGTTGAGGAGAAGATCATAGCGTAAAGGGGCGTAGCGATTCCAGGCGAGTACGAGGCGCAGGGCAATGTGTTGGCTGAAGGCATTTCCACCAGCGATGGCAAAACTTGACCAAATTAAGGTAGCTAAGAAACCTCTGATGATTAGAGGAAATACTTCAGTATCAATGACATTAGCCAAGAGACAAGCTATTACAAGGGCA
>JAAHHL010001771.1 GCA_010672185.1 Caldora sp. SIO3E6
GGGGGAAATAGCCCCAAGGCAGTCAAAAGATTATGTAAAAGAGATTTCGCCCCATATAACATATAAAACGCCAGCAGTACCATTTCCACCATTCTGTCAACTCTTCTTTACCACTAATGCTCTTGCCTGCATTCCGAAAAGCGGCTCTCCAGATTGAGCCGGAAGTGCCACCAATATTTCTGGAGATGATTTTGGCGCATCCCACTAGAAAATTCTCACCGCTGCTACGATCTAGGGTATCCCATTGTTCCGCGATCACACCAAAGCCACTGGCTAGTGAGATACCAAAGTCCCCATCCCCAACCACACCGTCCAACTCGGTAAAATACTTTTCGTTATCAAGGCATGTTTGGGCGATAGTTCGGACAACAAGTTCGATATTTTCTAGACTACTTCGGGACATCTTTCTTTCCTTTGCTCTTATTAGAGAATATTGAATTTTCCTGGCAAACTAAATCTCTCTACTACTAATGGGAAGCTGAGACAAGGGGCTTAAGCCCCTTGTTCCACCCCCTCTTGTTATTTGCTTCTCTATTCTCTTGTGGATTGGAATAGTCTATATGAACACAACTTCTCCATTATTAATCATTTTAGCAAAAAATAATCCCACATTCCGCACTTCAAAATGTAGTATGCGAGAATCACGAATATAGTCTTGATGGTGTTCTCCACCGTTGAGGAAAACAATGAGTATTATTACCCAGATTCTGCACTTCAAAATGTACTGGAGTTTAGACACTCCTGGGGTTTCCCAAGAATGCGATTGCTTTGGGTACCACCGTAGGTGATCGCTAATCCTGCCATGCGATCGCTAATCCTGCCATGCGATCGCTAATCCTGCCATGCGATCGCTTTGGGCACCACCGTAGGTGCTCGCTAATCTAGTCTAAACTCCAGAATTATCAGATATTTATTTACTTAAAAAGCTTGATATATTTAACCAGATAAGCGATAATATTCTTGACAAGAATAAGGAAAAAACCCTAAAGTAAATCTTCGTTCTGCTGTGAGATTAACAAGTTGTTTAACTCCTTGTATGACTACCAAATGTATTCCTTGAAAACACTGAAATATCCATCTTAAAGTTGGACAATCAGTCAGCTTACCTAATTGATTTTTTAGTCCAGTGTTTGCTTCTCTTAAGCGGCGACGTAGTTCTCGTTGTCCCAAAGAATAAACTAAAAGACATAAACCCATTAACATTGCCATTGTTTCCACTCTGCTCGGAGACTTAG
>JAAHHL010001772.1 GCA_010672185.1 Caldora sp. SIO3E6
TGGGGAACAGACTGTTAAGTTGGAAGCCGGGGATGCCATTGTCTATCCTTCCTCCTTTCTGCATCGAGTGGAACCTGTAACTGAAGGAATTCGGCTAGTTGCTGTGGCTTGGGTGCAAAGTTTAGTAAGAGATCCCCAGGACCGAGAGATTTTGTTTGACTTAGATACTGTTCGTCGGGCAATCTTTCACAAGGATGGTAAAACCACTGAGTTTGATTTAATCTCCAAAAGCTACTCTAATTTGCTACGCAAGTGGAGTGATGTTTAGTTAGGGTGTGGGGTTTAGGGTGTGGGGTGTGGGGTGTAGGGTTTGGGGAAAAAGCGAAAAAAACGCTCTCTTGGCAAAATAGACGAGAGAGCATCATCATTTATTTGAGGAGTAAGGCATAGTCTCCCTACTCACAACCTACCGGATGGATTTGACACAGAAGTGACAATCAGGTGTCAATGCGATGAAGCTGGAGGAGATGGGGGAGTGTGGGGAGTGTGGGGAGTGTGGGGAGTGTGGGGAGTCTGGGAAGTGTGGGGAGTGTGGGAAGTGTGGGGAGTGTGGGGAGATATTCCCAAAGGACAAAGGACAAAGGACAAAGGACAAAGGACAAAGGACAAACAACAAACAACAAACAACAAACAACAAACAACAAACAACAAACAACAAACAACAAACAACAACTCTCAGTAAAAATGCGTAATTTTGATTATCGGAAGAGATAAGTAAATAGCACTATAAGAAACCAGGAGAAATATTATGCCTTTGTTTCGCCAATATACTGCCCTTAATGCTTTAGGTTTAGTCATTGCTATTTTAGCTACTAGCTGCGGAGAAACTAAAGTTGCCCAGTGCAATAAACTAGTTGAGGTAATCAACAAAGGAGAACCACTAGCCACCAATTTTCAACAAGAGACAGCTCAGTCTGGTACGATCTTTACCAAAATTACCAACTCTCAGGAAGCTAAGGAACAAGCAATTCAAGTGGCGACTACTTTTAATCAGTTTGCCCAGGATTGGAAAAACCTCAATCAAGAAGTACAAACCGTTGAGTTGGCAGATGAAACCATAATTGCTCTACAGCAGCGCTATTTGACACTCCCCACGGCTAGAAGCCGGGGGATTCTAGCTTCGGCGACGTTTCTTGCTTCGACTTGTCTTGCGACCAACCGAAGTAGAGGAAACATCTCCACTAGCGTTACTTCCCGGGTGACCCCCGGTAGTTGCACGACTTAAAATTACTTT
>JAAHHL010001773.1 GCA_010672185.1 Caldora sp. SIO3E6
TAATAAGTAATAAGTAATAAGTAATAAGTAAGATACAAGGAGAACTTATCATATCGGTTATAATGCCTATAAATCTAGATTTTTCCCCTATCTCCCTATCTCCCTTGTCCCCCTTGTCCCCCTTGTCTCTAAATCACCATTTTAGCTGGGTCACGGCACTAGGAGAGGGGAGTCTTCCCCCTTCCGGGATTTATGCCAGAGGACTAATATTGGTAAAGCATCCCAACCTATGCCTAATGCACCATTTTTCGATGAGTTTGCTCTTTCCAGTCATAAGCTCCTGAAGTTCGATAAAATTGAAGCGATAGAGGAACAGGTTGTAATTGAGAGATGGGCAGATGGTAACGGCGACTCCAACCAAGCTAGAACAACCCACATCGGCAATCTTGATGAGGGGGGTAAGTTGGCAAACCTATAAAGCCTTAATGTCGGAGGTGGGAGACAATCGCCCTTGGAGAATTGCCTACCATCGCGGAGTGTTAGAAATTAGAATGCCCTTACTAGAACATGAAGTTCCGAAAGGATTGTTGGCAAGTTTTGTCGAAGCAATAGCAGATGAACTGGAAATTGAAGTCATGAAAGCCGGAGCGCTGAAGCTAGAGCGGGAAGATTTAACCAATGCAGTCGAACCGGACTCTTGCTTTTACATTAACAATGAATCGCAAGTGAGGGGAAGGGAAAAAATCATTCTCCCTGTTGATCCTCCCCCTGACTTAGTAATCGAGTCAGACTATACCAGTTCTTCCCTCAACAAACAAGCTCTTTATTCGGCGTTAGGGGTTCCCGAATTATGGCGATATACCAAGAAAACACTGTTAGTGTATCGGCGGGTAGAAGGAGGATATGAACAGAGCGATCGCAGTTTGGCTTTTCCCTTTTTACCGATTACAGAAATTGCTAACTTGATCGAGCAAAGTCGCACAATAGGACAACGAAGCGTAGTAAGATTATTCCGCCAACGCATTAGGGAAATTCTGGAAGATAATGGATAATTGATAATTGATAATGGATAATTGATAATTGATAATTAATTCTTCTTATTAAGAGTAAGTTTTAAAGAAACAGAGATCCAACAGGAAAATAATAAACTAACTAAGGGAAGTTGGCTGCCTCCTGCCTCCTGCCTTCTGCCTTCTGCCTTCTGCCTTCTGCCTCCTGCCTTCTGCCTTCTGCCTTCTGCCTTCTGCCTTCTGCCTTCTGCCTTCTGCCTTCTGCCTTCTGCCTCCTGCCTTC
>JAAHHL010001774.1 GCA_010672185.1 Caldora sp. SIO3E6
TCCCCTTCCCTTGCAGGGAAGGGGGTTAGGGGGTTAGGTCTCTTTTTATAGTTAATTTTGTCCACCTACATATAGCGTTTCCAAACGAGTCATAAACCTAGATTGTCGTTTTTTTAAGAAAAAAAACTTCTGTCTTCTTCCCTCCTGACTCCTGGCTCCTGACTCCTTTTTGACACAATTCAACATTCACATCCCATTCTCCAAATGCTATATAACAGTATAATGCTCAATAAAAAACTCTTGTGGAACAGGCATCTTGCCTGTTTTTGTCTAGGAAAGAGCTTGTGTTATCATCCTCGGCGCGTTAGGTACTTTAGGGCGAAATATTTGGATAGAATCCATTTCCTGCTTGCTCTTAAATGATCGCCAACATGCTACTCTTCGAGAACGCTATACCTATAATTTTTTCTAACTAACGTTCATGACTGTTCCTCTGCAAGTGCTAGTGACAGGTGCCACCGGACGCACCGGTTCTCTCGTGGTGAGGGAGCTGCAACAACACCCAAATCAATTCATGGTTCGGGGTTTCGCCCGTTCTCGTGAGAAAGTTGAGCAAGCATTCGGCACAACTGAAGGCTTTTATTTCGGTGATATTCGCGAGCCATCAACCCTAACATCAGCCTTGGCAGACTGCCAAGCCTTGGTGATTTTGACTAGTGCTGTTCCACAAATGAAAGGCATTCCTCAACCGGGAGAGCGCCCTGAATTTACTTTTCCTGCCGATGAAATGCCCGAAGTTATTGACTATCAGGGACAAGTTAATCAAATTGAGGCTGCTAAAGCCGCAGGGGTAAAGCATATTGTGCTAGTAGGTTCGATGGGGGGAACCAATGAAAATCATCCTCTCAACCGTATTAGCAATGGCAACATCTTAGTTTGGAAGCGCAAGGCAGAACAGGAGTTAATCGATTCTGGTATCGATTACACGATTATTCATGCTGGTGGATTGTTGAATGAACCGGGGGGCAAACGGGAACTGCTGGTTGGTAAAGATGATACTCTGCTGATAAATCCACCAGGCGGGATTCCCACGTCAATTCCTCGTGCTGATGTGGCTCAATTAGTGATGCAGGCACTATTAGAACCAAATGCCCGCAATAAGGCATTTGATACCATCTCTAAACCAGAAAATGCGCCGGATGCCTCCGTAACAAGAGATTTTGCTGCTATTTTTGCACAAACGACACCGGGATTGTAGTGGACTGACACACCTAAAAATGTAGGTTGGGTA
>JAAHHL010001775.1 GCA_010672185.1 Caldora sp. SIO3E6
TGTGAGGGGTAAGACCCCCTCTTAATTAGCCAACAGTATCTTTAAACTCTGGGCTAATAGCTAAAGTCCACAAAGCGTGGACTGAAGATTTTTGGGAAGATTGAGTCATCTTTAGATGACTTGAGCTATTAGCAAGGAACTTAAGTTCCTTGTGAGGCATGAGTCTTACATTAAGTTGACACCAATGAATGCTTGCGCCCGCCAGTATCTATGTTTTCTAACCAAAAAGCCAGATTTTTTATCATTCCGATGCAACCGGAATTGATATCAATTGGGGAGGGAGCTATTTCACCCCTTTCTAAGGGGGGACTAAGGGGGGTTGCAAGAGATCTAATATAAAGTTTAAATACACAAGAGCTTAGTAAAAGATGAAAAATAGACAACTAAAACCAGCAAAGTATTTTTTACTTTTTCCTTTGTACTTTTTCCTCTTCACCAACCCTGCCAAAGCCTTACCAGGTGAGAAAACTGAGACGGTTACTGCCTGGATTAATGCTCATCCTACCCTAAGACCTGGCATTATTGATGGGTTAAGGGTGCGCAAGAGTGAAACAGCGGCTCAGCAATTTACCTTTAAAGCTAGCATACTGCCTCCGGGTGAACTAACTCTAGTCAAAGACAAAGGGACAATTCGTCATGAGCGCCTTGCCTTCTATGACCAGATTAATGGTGTAACATTCGACCGGCTCCAAGAATCTCTCAGGGTCATCTATGGTCTAGCCATTTATCAAGATTACCAGAGAGCCAGACTAGTGTACGACTACCCCACCCCAGAAACCATAGATTTAGCACGGCGGCAAGAGCGACCCCTATTAGCGGCTCAAGAGGGGCAACTACTGCTAGGAGAGCGCTATGCCTATTGGATGGAAGTAACCAACACTGAGAGTGGTAAGGCTTTCTATGGGCACTTAACCATTTTCCAGAAAGAATATTTGGACAAGCTAGAAACACAATTACGCGATCGCTAGTGTAAGGAGGCAGGAGGCAGGAGGCCGGAGGCTCCTAGAGGGGGGAGCGGAGGTGCGGAGGGGCGGAGGGGCGGAGGTGCGGAGGTGCGGAGGGGCGGAGGGGCGGAGGTACCGAGGGGCGGAGGGGCGGAGGGGCGGAGGTGCGGAGGTGAGGAGGTGCGGAGGTGCGGAGGGGCGGAGGTGCTGGGGAAGAAGAGAAAACTGATAATTTTTGGATACAAAGCTAAAAAAATCAACCCAAAAATACATACACCCACTCAAA
>JAAHHL010001776.1 GCA_010672185.1 Caldora sp. SIO3E6
ACCGTCAGTTGTTCTGAAGTCTTCTACTTGCTTGAGATGTTCAATTAGACAAGCATTCATGATTTTTAAGGCTTCTACACTTACCATTGTACCTGTTTCATCATTCACGATTAGCGATCGCAAGCTTGTTGAGAGCGATCGCAAGCTTGTTGAGAGCGATCGCAAGCTTGTTGAGAGCGATCGCAAGCTTGTTGAGAGCGATCGCAGGCTTGTTGAGAGCGATCGCAGGCTTGTTGAGAGCGATCGCAAGCTTATTGAGAGCGATCGCAAGCTTATTGAGAGCGAGCACATTTTAAGAGGGAGTATCCCGTTTGGGACAAAACATTTTTATATCTAACGATATTGACAAACTCCTCATCCTTTTGGAATGAAACAGCCCTGCCTTGACAAGGGGGACTTTTGTTTACTGTACTTCGTTAGAGTGCAAAGCGCTGTATAGAAAGTTGAACTAGCATCTTGCCAGTCCTATCAGAGATGTATATTTTTCCCAGTAGTGCGAGCATCTTGCTCGCTAGTGTTTAATCAGCTTATATCAAGTTCGGAATACTTACACTTTGGTGACAATAAGGTAGAAGATGAATTTTCATCTATTCGTTGTGAGCTTTCGCTCATGGGAGTCTAACTTGTAGCTTTATTCCTTCTGCCTTCTGCCTTCTGCCTTCTGCCTTTCTTTCACGGGTTCTATCTGACAAAAGTCAGAAGCCGTACCTCCTAGGGGTAAATTTTCTATTTCACATAGCTCCACTTGACAGTTAAAATTGCGATGATTTTCTTCATTGATATGATTGTAATCGCAAGTGTAAGCCCCTAAAGGTTCCCCTAGCTGATTGAAAACTCTGATATTGTAGCCATTGTTCTGGTCATACTCCCTAGCAAGAGTTCCCATTTGGTTAACAAATCGATAATGCTCAAAGTAATTTTGGATACTCCAAAATTGGCGTCTAACCACTAGATCGATGCGGCGTTCATCCAAGTAAGCGATCCAGGTGTCCAGTAGCTTACCACCAAACTGTTTATCCGCCCACCATAAGCTCGGTATAGTTATTTCCTCTTGAGAGAGGGTAGCAGCAGTTATAACAGAACCGTCATTGGGAAGGTTCTGCTGCTCTAACAAGCCAAGATTTAATGGTTCAGTAGAAGGATGTAATCTAGCATTGTGAGCTACTGCTTTCCTCGGTGTCCACATGTCGATGAGGCTGGGCGTGGACCCTTGGCCGGCCCGGTCGTA
>JAAHHL010001777.1 GCA_010672185.1 Caldora sp. SIO3E6
TGCAGAGTCTTCCGATAACCAAGAAGAGTCCTCGGATACGGAAAAAGAATCCTCCGATACCGAAGAGTAAGCGATCGCACATTTAAGTTGATAATTGACCTACACAACGGCTTAGCTGGCACAATCGGTATTTTCTTAATTCTCAATAGTAATGCAGTAATATTTGATACATTAAAATTCTGAAATTTAGGCGGCTCTTTGAATCCACGCTTTCCTGAAGGAGTGACACTTCAAGAGACACAGAAGAGATTCAATCTAAAAGCTCAAATCTCAAGTAATATTAATTAATATTCCCCTTCGGGAGGAGGAGAACTACCTGGGTACTAACCCGATAGTTAACAAGGCTAAGTAGAGTGAGCGATCGCTGGTTAAATTGGCGATACCAGTCAACTCAACAACTTCCTATCAGGAGCAGGCTATCATGGACATTATATATATCATTGCGCCGACAATTTTAGGGCTTTTCGGCTTCTCCGTCAGTTCAACCAAAATTATTACTGAAGGCAACCAAGCTTTAGTAGAGCGATTGGGTAAGTATCAAAAAACATTAGACCCCGGTCTTAACTTGATTATTCCTTGGATCGACCAGATTGCCGTAGAGGAAACCACTCGCGGACGGATTTTGGATATTAAACCTGAGTCAGCCGTCACGAAGGACAATGTTTCTGTAGAGGTGGATGTTGTCGTCTACTGGCGAATATTGGATTTGGAAAGAGCTTATTACAAAGTGGAGGATGTTGATGAGAGTGAGGATATTGAAGATGGGATTAGGAGTTTAGTTGTAGAAACTTTGCATTCGATCATTATTCATTATGAACTAAATGAACTTTATGATTCCAGAGATCAGATGAATCAAACTCTATTAGACAAATTGGCTCAGATCACTGACGGTTGGGGAGTGAGAGTGCAGCGGATTAAGGTGCAAGAGATTAAACAACCTGAGTCCCTTACCGACTTTTTAGAGAAACAAACCTCGAAAATTGCCTAAGTCGGCAGGGGAGCAGGGGAGCAGGGGAGCAGGGGAGCAGGGGAGCAGAGGAGCAGGGGAGTAGGGGAGCAGGGGAGCAGGGGAGCAGGGGAGCAGGAGGAAAGAGATTTGACAAAAGTTTCTTCCCGACCTATCGGGTGGTACGCCGCTCGACAGGCGGCTTTCAAGAAACAGGGTAGTCCCGATGAAAAAACTTTTCACCACCATATCTGAAAGTCTCTCTCCGCGTCTCCGGGGT
>JAAHHL010001778.1 GCA_010672185.1 Caldora sp. SIO3E6
TGATATGAATATCTACAAGTCTAATTTGTAAGAAACCAAAGAGTCTGGCCATTAAGTAGGGATATAGCGTAACATATAGGGGTCAATCGTAACTAAACGGACAGCGTGTATTTAACCCCTTCTTCAAGTGCAAGACAAACTTGGCTACCACCCAAAGACGTTATCCAGATGGGCGGATGAAGGCTTGATTGAACATACAAAAAGTCCGGGAGGACACAGACGCTATTTGCTGTCATCTTTAGAAAAAGTGGCTAAAACTCACGAAGATAGCAGATATAAGCTTTACTTGAGGAGAAGCTACGAAAAAAAGAGCCAAGAAGAGCTAGACAAATCAGATAAAGCGTAGTAAAATGAACAAAAGAGTCAACCCTTTCAGGCCATGAAACGTAAGAAGATCAACGCTGAAACTCATTACGCAGTAACCCTCATTGGTTACTGTATTGGTGGTAATGTTGAACAAGCGAGAATTATGGCCAAACGCTCAGGAAGGTTACGCTCAGATATTTGGAATAAATACGGTAGTCTTCAAGCTTGGGGAATCTCTCATCAAAAGCTTTATAAAGACTTCCAAAAAACTAACCCACCATCAATGTATCAACTGCCTCAAAAGCAATGGCAAAAAACGTTGGAAAGAGTAATTAATGAAATTCACGCTTGTCAAGAGGCTGCGAAAACGATAGTTATTAGAAAGATTTATCGTCATTTTAAACCAGAGAAAGATCCTCAGGGGAAAGAGAGTCCAGCTACTTCTTTCCGGGGGGAATTAATTAAAAGTTTAAACACCAATGTCTGGAGGCAATATCCCTTACTGCATCGTTGGATGAGAAAAGCTTATCATCGGGGTCATAGTGATGTTAACAATCAAATTTGTGTAGGGCTCAGTAATGGAGCCAAAGTGAAAAGAGTTAGTCGTAATGTGGTTAAGGTAACGATTTCCGGGAATTTAATCAAACCCCGTCAGTATGAACAATTAACTTTATTGTTTAAAGTAGGTCGAGTCACCCCGAGAGGATTATTTCAAATTATTTTTGATGATGTAACAAAAGAAGTGCGATTACATTTTCCTCATCTTGTTGAACGAAAAACAGCCAAAGGTGAAGGAAAATGCGGATTAGATAAGGGTTACACTGAAGCTTTTACTGACTCCCACGATCGTACCTACGGAGAGGGAATTGGAAAAGTGATGCAACGTTCTGTTAGTAAAAGACACACCAGAGGCAAAGGA
>JAAHHL010001779.1 GCA_010672185.1 Caldora sp. SIO3E6
TCTTTAACACCTAACACCTAATACCTAACACCTAACACCTAATACCTAACACCTAACACCTAATACCTAACACCTAACACCTAATACCTAACACCTAACACCTAATACCTAACACCTAACACCTAATACCTAACACCTAATACCTAACACCTAATACCTAAAAGCTTCAATCGGCATAAATAATCGTGCCAACTTCTTCCCCATTCAAGGCGCGGGTGAGATTTCCTGGTTCTAGTCCATTAATAATCTGAATCGAGCGGCTGTTTTGCGCACTTTCCATCATATCTAGTACCGGATGTTCCACTACTACATCTTGTAAGTCTAGGGCTTTAAGTTCCGCTACAGAAATTTTGGGGATAAACTTGGCATTGCGGTCTTTTTTAGGATCAGCTGTATAAAGCCCTTGTTCGTCTTTCACAAAAATCATGGACTTAGTGCCAAACACCTCACTCACTAAGTAAGAACCGGTATCAGTACGGTGGGGGGGAATCCTTCCTACTTTCGGATTTTCGTGCCAGAAAGTATAAGGAGGCATACCAAAGAAGATAACTGCACCCCTTTCTGCTAAATAGAGGGGTAGTTGGGGAAATTGAATTGGTTCAATAAAGGGAATTCCGTGTTTTGCCAACAGATAATAAATCATCCTGGCATTCTGCATACTCACAAATGTACCCAGAACACTCAAAACCCCTGTAGGTAAATCTAAATCCAGTCCTACACTATAAGCATGACGAGCCCTAGTGCCACCCCCAGTACCAATAATCATCTTATGACGACCCAGGTTTTCCACAATTTCTTCAATTAAAGGGAAAACTGCCACCCGTCCACGATCAATAAAACTTTGTCCCCCAATTTTGAGTACGTTAGCATCAGGTAAAATTTGGATGGGTGGCTGCTGCTCTGTTTCCGCTAGTAACCGCTCATCACTCAGAGAGCCTGTAACTAAAGATTTCCCTAATTCAGTTAGGAGTTCGTTTTTGTCAGAAAGAATTGTATTGGTCATTAGTTATTGGTTATTGGTCATTGGTCATTGGTCATTGGTCATTGGTCATTAGTTATTGGTCATTGGTCATTGGTCATTGGTCATTGGTTATTGGTCATTGGTTATTGGTTATTGGTTATTGGTTATTGGTCATTGGTCATTAGTGAATGGTGACAAGTTAAAGAGTGGTGTATTTTGTCAACTCCCATATATGGTGTTTGGGCACTCTCCAAAACCCTA
>JAAHHL010000178.1 GCA_010672185.1 Caldora sp. SIO3E6
TCTTTTGTTCTGCCCGTTGTGGGTTTTGGAGAGGCTGCTGATTAATAAAACACAGATCACCAATTATGTTGCCCTGGTTATCCCTTAAAGCAATGCCTAGATAGCTTTTGCCCTTGAGCTCAAACAATTCTGCATCACCAGAAAACTGCTGATCAGCTACGCTTTTACAATAAAATATACCCTCCCGCAATGCCAATTCGCAGGGAGTTCCTACAGGATCGAAGGAAAAGTTTGCTCCGAAGCTACCGTCTTGCCAAAAAGCTAGAACATGAAGCCTGTCGTCAATTTTTTCGTTTACTAAAACGTGGGAGACATGCAAAGCTTCGGCAATATGCTTCACTAACACAGGGAAAAAGTCTTCCCCAGTAGTGGCAACGGTTCCTGCAATCAAATTTTGCAGATCAGTTTCGGCTTGCTTGCGAGGGCTAATATCTTTAACAATCGCTAAATTAGAGAATACTTGACCAGTATCGTCACCAATGCGCGAAATAGTTTCCTCTACCCAAATAGCAGTACCATCTTTGTGCAGGTAACATTTTTCAGTGGTATTTGATGCCATCTCACCAACAAGGAGCTGATTAACCCAAGCAACATCACCATCTCCCTCATCTTGATGAGTAATCTCTTGATAAGTTAGTTGTTGTAATTCAGCTTCCGTATAGCCCAGCAGCTCACAAAAACGTCGATTGGCTCGGATAAATTTTCCTGTCACCCCATCCATCTGATTAATGCCAACCCCAGCCTGCTCAAAGATAGCTCTATTTGTTGCTTCGCTTTTCTGCAATGCTGCTTTGGCTCGCTTGCCCTCGCTAATATCACGAGAAACACAAATCAATAGGTTATCATCTGCAAGGGTTAGAGATAACCCCTGGGTAAAAGTTGAGCCATCTTTGCGCAGAGCGATCGCTTCACCCCGCCAAGCGCGATCTCGCTCCAGCAAAGGAAAGACTTCCTGCTCAAACCGTTCTACCTCCTCTGAGGGATACAAGAGTTTCCAGGATTTGCCTATTAATTCCTCGGATTGTTCATAACCAAACAATTCTAGATGAGCTTGGTTAGCATAAAGGTAGGTTTCTCCTTGTACAATGCCGATGCCATTAATCGCCGCCTCAATCGCTGCCAATTGCCGTCTCATTGCAACTTCCCCTTGTTTGCGCTCAGCCCTAATTCGAGTCTCTCGCAATTCTCGTCGTACAGCTTCTGGTAAGCGGGTTAAGTTTCCTTTCATCAAGTAATCATGAGCACCCGCCTTCATCATTTCCACCGCCGATCCTTCGCCAATGATACCCGAAACCACAATAAAAGGAATGTCGAGTTGGCTTTGTTTAACAATTTCTAGGGCTGCAGGTGCATCAAATCCTGGTAAATGGTAATCGGCAATAATCGCATCCCAGGAACGGTTTGCCATCATGGTGCGTAGAGACTCAGCTGTTTCTACTCGTTCCCAAACAAGATTAAAATTACTGCGGCGTAATTCTCGGAGTACCAGAAGAGCATCGTCTTCTGAATCTTCTATAAGAAGAACGTGAAGTGAGTCACCCATGGTTACAATTCCTTCGGTAACGGCTCGTTAATTAACGCCCAATACAACGCTAGCTGAGAGACAGCTTTAATGAATTGATCAAAATCGATTGGTTTGCGCACATAACTATTGGCTCCTAGGCCATAGCTTTCAATCATGTCACAGTCTTGGCTCGATGAGGTGAGAATAATCACCGGTAACAAGTGAGTAAGCTCACTAGTTCGGATGCGTTGCAATACTTCCAAGCCATCAATTTTGGGTAGCTTCAAATCCAAAAGGACGACGCAAGGTAAAGGCTTAGCATCAAATATAGTGGCTAATGCTTCTTCCCCATTACGTGCCACCAAAATGGGGTTTGTCACCTTGCTCCGTTTTAGTGCTCGCTTGCTCAGTATTTCATCATCAGGGTTATCTTCAACTAAGAAGATTGGACGAAGATTTGTCATTGTTTTTGTTCCTATAGAGTTATGGAGAGATAGGGAATTAGGGAATTAGGGAATTAGGGAATTGAGAAAATACTAAAAATTTAGCTATTTTTTAATAACCATTGAGCAGCACTATTGTTCATTAAGAATTAAGCTGCTCTGCCTAAAACCCGGGGAGTGTGAAATAAAAAGTCGCACCTTGCTCCACAGCAGCTTCTGCCCAAACCCTTCCCCCATGACGATGAATTGCTCTTTGAACAGTGGCTAACCCAATTCCTGTGCCTGGGAATTCATTAGTATTATGCAATCGTTGGAAGACGCCAAATAGCATTTTGGCATGAGCCATATCAAAGCCTGCTCCATCGTCTCGTACAAAATAGACTGGGTGTTCTTCTTGATAAAGCTTGCCAAACTCAATAAGGGTTTTAGGGTGGTGGCTGGTAAATTTCCAGGCGTTTTGGAGGAGGTTTGTCAGGACAACCTGCATTAAAGTAGCATCGGCAGAGACGATTATTCCAGGTGCGATCGCCAACTCAACTTGCCTCTCTGGCTCTGATGCCTGCAATTCATCTATCAGCTCTTGAACCAAGGTACTGAGGTTGATTCTGGTAAAGCGAATCTCATAGCGAGATACCCGGGATAAGCTCAGCAGAGCATCAATCAACTGGCTCATCCGGCTCACATTTTTGCAAATGCGCTCAAAGTAATCTTGAGCATCTTCGTCAAAGGTTTCTCCATAATCTTCGAGTAAGGCTTTACTAAATCCATCGATTGCCCGTAGGGGCGCTCGCAGATCATGGGAGACGGAATAGGCAAAGGATTCCAATTCTTGGTTAGATGCCTCTAATTGAGTTGCATAATGTTGGGTTTTTTCTTCAGCGCGTTTGCGATCGCTAATGTCAATATGAAAACCAATCATCCTCAGAGGTTCACCTACTGCATTCCATTCAATCACCTGTCCTGAACAAAGTACCCATACCGTCGAACCATTCTTATGACGGTAGCGAACTTCGTTGTAGAAAGGAATTTCACCTCGGCTTTGAATGTGGCAGTCAAAACAATCCAGAACCGGGGGTAAATCTTCAGGAAAAATCAGGTTCTGCCAGGTGTCGGGTGAATTAGCTAATTCATTGTCTTCATAACCAAACATCTGCTTGAAGCCAGGACTAAAGTATTCCTGATAGTTGGGAAGATCCCAATCCCAATACCCGGCTAAGACAGTGTCGAAAAGTTCTTCTAGTAGTTTTAACTCTAGGCGGAGTTTCTCTGCTTGCAGTCGCTCAACTTCGGCTTGCTTATGAGCACTAATGTCAGTAATCGTACCGACATAACCGATCATTTGACCGTCGGCATCCCATTCAGCAATGAACTGCCCATATACCCATATCACCGTACCGTCGGGATGTTGAAAGCGATATTGGAGCTGAAAGGAGCAGTTTTCTTGGACAGATTTATACCATTCGGCGACAACCTTGTCGTGATCGTCAGGATGCAATTCTTGTTGCCACCCCTCTCCCATCGCCACTTCCGGGGTGAGTCCGGTGATCTGACAGTAGCGATCGTTAACATAGTTACAGTTACCTACAGCGTCAGTGCGAAAAATCCCCACTGGAACTACTGCCAAGAGAGTGGCATATCGTTGTTCACTCTCTCGAAGATTTATTTCTGCTTGTTTGTACTCCGTAATGTCATAGTTAGCACCAATCATCCGTTGAGGTTTACCTTGGAGATTGTGTTGCACTATAGCGTTAGCTTGGATAAAGCGGATGGTGCCATTGGGATGAAGGATGCGAAATTCTACGTCGTAGTCTTTCTCACCTCCCAGAGCTTGCTGAATAGCAGTTTCTGCCACAGCGCGATCATCGGGATGTAAACTACTCGCCCAGGTTTCATAGATACTGGTAAACTGCTCTGGTTTTATACCATATAGCTCATACATTCTTTCATCCCAGATAAGGATATCTTGGGTAATATCCCAGTCCCAAATGCCGATGGCAGATGACTTTACCGCCAAATTCATTCGAGCCGACAATTGGTGTAGATGCTCTTCTCCTTGTTTATGTTTGGTGAATTCTTGCTGAAATTGATAGTCAATTGTTTCTAATTTGACTGGACTTAGCAAATCTAGCGATTGGGGGATAATAGCAATGAGCTGAATAGCTGTGTAGACAGAAATCCCTGCAGTGAGTGCTTTGATGATGCCAAATGACCAATAATTTGGATGCCATAGCGTCCAAATTGATATCAAGTGGGTGGTGCCGCAAAAAACAATAAAGACTGCGAACAGTAAGAAAATTGAGCCGAAGGGGACATTTTTGTGCTTCTGCAGAAAATAGAACAGGGTCAAAGAGATAGAGTAGTAGGCGATGCTAATCAGCGCATCTGAAATAAGGTGTAATCCTACCAAACTGGGTTTCCAAAGATAGCAGTTCCCCTGGGGAATAAACAGTAGGATGTCTAACATAGTTAGGTTGCCTTGAGACTGCAATTTCCAACATGATGATCAATTTGATACCAAATTTGGGGAGAGCCACTCCCGTTTTGAGTTAACCTCAAAATCCTGTACCAGACGTTGCAGGCAACGTCTCTACAATCTAGAGATAACTGGGCTCAAGGGGAAGGGAGTTGTAAAGTAGGCAGGGTGTAGAGTGTAGGTAAAAAGAAGAGCAGCGTCTTATTAGTGGGAACAATTGAATAAGGTAATGGACGATTGAATAAGGTAATGGAAACCCTTTCTAGCTAATGATCCATACCTATTTTCACCACACCCTACATCCAGTCTCCTTGGTATGCTTTGTTGTTACCCCGTCAGATAACGGGGTTATGTATGCCGGACTTGTTATGAGATAAGAGTTCTATTTTTAATCATCTCTAAAATTTGATTCGATAGTAAGATCGGAAATTGCGTAATTTTGCTCTTACACCGGATTCCTATCAAATTACGGAATTTTACGGAGTATGGGACAGAGTTAGTAAGGTCATCAACTCATCACGCAGTTCTGCCTATACAATAGGTTTTGAAAAGATCGTCAAAAGGTTTGCACCATCTCTTCTGCGCCTGGGGCATCGCTGTCGATATTGTTTCTTTCAAGCGTTCAGCTATCAGTCAAAAAGCTGATAGCTGAACGCTGATAATGTTGATTTGCAACTTTGGGATACTCCCCATGTTTTTGCTAAAGTCCCATTAACCAAGAATTGTAAATCCCTTTATCCGGGTGAGCGAAATTTACAGTGGTTGATCTTTGGCTCCGCTCATTTTGTTTAGTGGTTAGCAAAAAACTTTGTCTCTCCTACTTTGAGTAATCAACCAACTAAGGAGAAAGATTCCCAACCCACTTCAACCATTGGTATAAGGAAGTGATAAAGTTTAACTTGTGCAATCTTGGTGCTTTGGATTTGGCGATAGCATCTACAGTGCGTAGAGCCACGTATTGTAAACCGAGGAAACTATCAACGGCTGCATAGGGACCACCCAGAGTAATTACGCCAGAAGCATACATTCGACCCCGGGAACTACGCATTTCGACCAATTCAAAGTCATTACTAACACTCAGACGCCCTAAGTCATTGAGGGGTAGGTTGTAATGGGTTACTAGATCATCTAATAGGGGACTAGCACTAACATCTGCTTCAAGTCCGGTAGCATCAATGATAAAGTCGGCTTCCAGGCGCAGTTGTCCTTTAAATTTTTTCTCCTGGATGTAAGTAACTAGCTTATTCGCTTCCCGCTCCACCCGTTCTACTTCCCCGAACTCGATATTATACCATCCTGAGCGGATTCCTTCGTCAACAATACGTTTCCAATCTGTGCGATCGGCGGTAGTAGTACCTCCCCAATCAGCAAGTAAACGCTGTCGCTCTTGGCTATCAGCCTTTTCCATAATCTCCCGGAGTTCCCCTCCCCAACAGCCTTTAGGCCAATTGAACGGTTGAAACTCGTAGTGGTGTTCTACAGGTCGTTGAGCTTGGCGAAATTTGTTACCTTGAGGTTTAAGCGATCGCATCAAATGCACTGCCTGAATTTCTGAATTGCGCTGTCGTGCTTCATAAAGCCGCTGTAAAATCCGCGATGCGACAATCCCTCGACCACGAATCAAGACTATACCACCATGCTCCTCTAAATATTCGTAGACATGCTCATGGGGTTCATAAGCATTCACTACCGACTGAAAATCATGAGCTTTCAGTCGATAATCTTGCAAATCTGGGAGAAATCTAATCGCTGGGTAACCAGTTGCTAGCTGAACATAACGGGCAATGACAAAACCATGTTTACGCTGTTGAGTTTGAGTGGCGGAATAAGCTACGCAATATCGTCCATCAGCAGTTTTGCGAATTGCCCTAACATTACCATAGCGAAATATCTGTTCCCAGTCAATCCGCTTGGCTTCTCGGTCAATGGCATCAAATACATTACCAGAGCGAGGGGTATAAGTCTGAATAAAAGTTGGTTCAGCAAAGACTTGCCACAGATACCGCAAGGAGGCTGAAACACTCCCCCGTAATAGCTCACGCCAAGCTTCTCTTAGAGCATAACTCGGCCAACCCCAGATATTATCAGGACAGGAATCGGAATTAGAGCGCAGCCTTTCGTGAGGGGGAATCTGAGAACTCTGGCAAAGTTGCTGGTAGCGAGCATAGGGTTGGGGAGCAATACCTAAAGCAGTAATCTGAGAGCTTTTCACGCCGGAAATTCTCAAGAAATCCGTCCAGACAAAACTGCCTAATCCTCCCCCAACAGCTAAATAGTCCACCTCTTCGACTTCCACACCAGTGGCATAGACGTCTTGCACTGCCACCTGTTCTTCATCAAATATCCGTGGAGGAAATGGCTGTTGATTAGCTCTGGCGACGGATACTAATGACTGTGGTGCTGGTTGGTTAGGATCTGGTAACTGGGTTTGGGGACTAAAGAAAATTTGCGAACTTCTAGGGGGAGGCAATTGGGTTCTGGCAACAAAGCTGACAGTAATGGCATAAGGACCAATTTGTAAAGTATCACCATTAGTCAGGGCACTTCTAGGACGACGGATACCGTTGACAAAAGTCCCGTTACGACTATCTTGGTCAATTACCATCAACCCGCTGATGTCCTGAACAATTAAAGAATGATAGCGAGATACTTCCAGGCTATTGAGAACAATTCGTGAGACAGGCGAGCCTTGCAGTTGAGTCTCCATAGAATTGAAATCCCTTCCCAGAGCAATAGGAACCTCTAGCAATGGTTCCCGCATATCTCCTGTAGCTGGTTCTTCCCAAGTCAGCTGAATTCGCATGGGCGCAGAATTCATAAAATTTACCCCTCACCACTGTTGGGTGGAATTACAACACTTATGGCAGATGTCAGGGAAGTACCACACCACTGGCATCCCAAGGCAATCCGATCATAAGAAGAATGCCGACCACAATTGGGACACTGTAAACCATAGGATACCTGTTTGGGAAGGGTATGTCCTTCTGGTTCACCAAGCTCCATTTCACTCACTTGGAGCTTGACTTCCCCTAAATAAATAGTGCTTCCTTGGTGTAAAAGGGGTTCTTCATAAGTAATTGCTCGTCCATCTACTAGGGGAGGATTACTCTCACGAAGGTTACGCAGCACAAAGGCATGTTTGGCAGAGTCAAAAAAGATTTCAACGTGCAACCCTGATACAGTTAAGTCACTAAACACCAGATCACATTGAGCTGGATCTCGACCAAGGCGCACTGTCCCTGGATGCTTGCTATATTGTTGATGAAAAATTTTTTTAGAGATATTCTGTTGTTTTTCTTGCCAATTTAAAGTTAGTTCAGGCATATTCTCGACCGTAATTTTTCCCTCAACATACTTCACTAGCAAACAGCTCGATTCCTGACAAAAGTTAAAAATTATTGGACAAATGTAGAGAGGTGCTATAGCGCGTCTCTACAGTACACCAGATGCTAACTGATCTGCCAAGCGAGTTGTCTGAGGTAATCGATATTCAGTAGTACAACGCAGGACATAGTCAATGGCAGTAGGTAAGCTGATGAGATGACCAGGAGAAACATAGATAGGCTTGACATTGGTACGCGATCGCACCACTGCTCCAATAACTTCCCCTTTATCCCTTAGGGGCTGCCAGCTGCCTTTTTCTGAGGCTAACTCATCATGCTCACCAATAAACAAGGACTTAGCAACGCCAATAGTGGGAACCTTGGTTAGCAATCCCAAATGACAAGCAAAACCAAACCTACGGGGATGGGCGATCCCCTGACCATCACATAGTATCAAATCTGGTACTGTCTTCAGTTTTCCCAAGGCTTCAAGAATAGCTGGTACTTCTCGAAAGGAGAGTAAACCGGGAATGTAAGGGAAAGTAGTAGAACCTAGAGCGATCGCTTGCTCCTCTAGTCGTAAGTCAGGAAAACTTAACACTACCGCTGCTGCTCTAGAAACAGCACCATCCTCCTCAAAGCCAACATCAACACCAGCAACATACCGTACTGTTGCCAATTGATCTGTGGTAATTACCTCCGATTGCAGTTTTTCCTGAATCGCGATCGCTTCTTCTACTGTAATTTGTTGTTTGTCATTGGTCATTTGTTGTTTGTTGTTTGTTGTTTGTTATTTGTCATTAGTCATTAGTCATTGGTTGTTTTTGGAAATTGCTTCCTCGTCTCCCTTGTCTCCCTTGTCTCCCTTGTCTCCCCACACTTCCCACACTCCCCCATCTCCCCACAGTCTTACATCCCCATGACTTCGTAACCAGCATCCACATACAAAACTTGCCCAGTGATCCCGCTGGCTAAATCACTACATAAAAAAGCAGCTGTGCTACCTACTTCCAGTTGGGTAACAGTACGCCGTAGTGGTGCTACTTGTTCTACATGATGAATCATATCCAAGATGCCTCCCACTGCGGATGAAGCTAAAGTCCGAATCGGACCGGCGGAGATGGCATTCACCCGAATATTCTGAGGACCAAGTTCTGCTGCTAGGTAACGAACACTCATTTCCAGTCCTGCCTTAGCAATGCCCATAACATTATAGTTGGGTATCACTTTAACCCCTCCCAAGTAAGAAAGGGTAACAATGCTGCCCCCTTCTTTCATCAGGGGTTGTGCTGCGCTTGCCAATCGAGTCAGGGAGTAAGTGCTAATTTCTAGCGCTTGAGAAAAGCCTGGGCGGGAGGTTTGACTAAAATCTCCTGATAAATCTTCCTTATTGGCAAAAGCAAGACAATGAATCAAGATATCAAGTTTTCCCCATTGTTGTTCAATTGCTTCAAAAACTGCGGCAATTTGGGTATCATCTTGAACGTTACAGGGTAAAAAGAGACTAGGTTGGAGTGGTTCTACCAATTCTTCAACTTTTTTCTTATAACGGCCTTTATCATCCGGCAGAAAAGTGACACCCAAATTTGCGCCAGCCTTTTTCAGCTGCTGAGCAATACCCCAGGCAATGGAACGGTTATTGGCAATACCAGTGACAAGAGCGTTTTTTCCAGTTAGATTTAGCATGTAGTTATACCCTAAGGAGGATGTTATATTTACTGAAGGGGGTTAGGTAACTGAATACTGTTCCCAACAGCTCAGCAGTTAGTTTAACTCGCCAGAAGCCCAACAAATCAATAGTGCTCAGTTAAAAAGGAAAATGTGTGTCTTAAGAGCGTCCTACTGGCGTATTGCACCTGTTATAGATGAAAGAAACAAGTACAAATTCTTTCCA
>JAAHHL010001780.1 GCA_010672185.1 Caldora sp. SIO3E6
TGTTAGATTTTCGGTAGTGCGAGCGTCTCGCTCGCACTACCGAAAATCTAACCCACCATTTTAGCTGTGTCGGTCTACTAATGGACAGACACACCTAAAATGGTAGAATAGAACTCCCTTGAAAATACTTTGATAAATTATGGGTAGGGGTCGTCATAATAAAGTTCTGCTTCATCCAGAACAACGCCAAAGACTCGAAGATATCTGTCACAATGGTTATGCCTCAGCCAAGAAAATACTCCATGCCAATGTGCTGTTGATGAGTGATGAAAGCGAAAAAGCACCTGCCCGATGGACTGATGGAGAAATTGCGGATGCTTTAGGTATACACCAGAATACAGTAGCTCGAATTAGGAAACGTTTTTTGCAACAGGGAATCGAATTGGCTCTTAATCGTTCCCCACGTCTACAACCGCCTGTACCAGCCAAAATTGATGGTTAGTATTCTTTTGGTGGCTAAACGCCAGGGAGCGATCGCAATGGTTAAATCGATCATGGATGATTTAGTTACTCAAGCCGGTTTTCGGATCAGTTCTCAACTGTATGCAAAGGTTTTGAAAGCAGCAAGTAAGTAGAGATTAAGAGCAATTGCGATATCTTTTTCCAAGAAAAAGCTGCCAGAGTCTTGAGTTTCAATCCCTGATAGGGATTAGAAGTAATTGTAACGAGGAATCCGAGCTTGTGGCTATATGTTTGAAATTGGTTTCAATCCCTGATATGGATTAGAGGTAATTGTAACTGCCGGATCTTGGAACCCTTGCTGTATGTAGTTTTCAAGGTTCAATAGCGCTAAGGAAAAATTTTAGCCATCCACCTCAAATGCTTGTGCAAAGGGCGATTCCGCCATTTTTTAGCACAGTCTCAGAAAAACACCTACCCCTTAGCGCTATCGAGAGGCAGGAGGCAGGAGGCAGGAGGCAGGAGGCAGGAGGCAGAAGGGGGTGAGCGAAAAAAGGAGTGGGGAAACGAGTCAGCAGACGCGGGGACGCGGGGACGCGGGGACGGGTCGAATGGAAATACCACCCAAAATTTCGTTCACCCCCCTACACCCCACACCCCACACCCTACACCCCTCGCCGTCAGGTGCTATCGAGCAACTTCTCTTGAAAATACCGCCGATACAAGTCGCAACTAAAGGTTACTCGATTGCCTTGCAGCTTGATTAGTCCCATACTATACAATTTAAACCCTTGTACCTGCTCTAACTCCACCGGCTA
>JAAHHL010001781.1 GCA_010672185.1 Caldora sp. SIO3E6
GAGGTAAAGAATGTCTAGTAAAAAATAGGTAGTGTTTAGTCATATTGGTAAATGCTATAGCGTTTCTTATTGGGATGAGGTACTAAGGTTTTTGGGAATTGGGAATTGGCTAGTCAACATTGGATGTACCTCACGGAGGCGAGAACTGCTATATGTAACAAATTAGCTACTTAGACCTTACAAAACAAAGCAAACTGGCGCTCAATTTCTTGCCAATCTAGTTCTCCTTCAGTTATCCCAATTTTGACTAGGGCAATAAATCCCTCCGTAGCCTGGGGTGGCACTTCTTGTAAGGTGCGGTACATCCTTTCAATTACCCATTTTGGTACCTGGCGCTGGCGTTGTTTATTCCACCGTAAGCAGGTTTCTAGGGGAGTTGTTATCTGCCATGCTAGCCAAGGAATGTTTTTATCTGCTAGCAAGTTGAGCATGGAACAGCGCCATTCTCTTTTAACATTGGTGGCATCGTAAATTACCTTGCGCCCTGCACAGAAAGCTGCTTCCATTTGAAACAGAACTTCTTTTTCTACCAAAGACCATTCTCCCTGAATAAGTTCATCACCAAAGAGAAGAGCACGAATGGCATCGGTGGCGACAATTACAGCAGTAGGATCTAGTTGGGCAAGTTTCGCCGCTAGGGTGGATTTGCCGGAACCAGGGGAACCAATCAGAAAGTGATTTATTTGAGTCATTGGGAATGGGGAATTGGGAATGGGGAATTGGGAATTGGGAATGGGGAATTGGGAATGGGGAATTGGGAATTGGGAATGGGGAATTGGGAATGGGGAATTGGGAATTGGGAATGGGGAATTGGGAATGGGGAATTGGGAATTGGGAATTGGGAATGGGGAATTGGGAATTGGGAATTGGGAATGGGGAATTGGGAATTGGGAATTGGGAATTGGGAATTGGGAATTGGGAATTGGGAATTGGGAATTGGCTCGTCAAAATTGGCTGTACTTCAATGATGTGAGAACGAACTACTATATAAGTAAGTCTATTCACGATTTTTGATCAAGACGGAGAGCTCGCTCTAAGGCTGCTTTTTCCCTGGCTCTACGAGCATAGGGTTGTAATTGATTAGTATCCCAACCACTCAATATACTTAAATCTTCCAACTCTATTCCCTTCATTAACATTTCCACACACCAAGTTTGCCGTGCTTGTTCAATAAATAATGGTTGCTCTTCAGAGATTAACAACTCAGAAGTAAAT
>JAAHHL010001782.1 GCA_010672185.1 Caldora sp. SIO3E6
TCTTCTTCTGTCATGGCTACTTTAACCCAGGCTCACCCCTGGATTCTGGATTGCAGCTTGCCGATGATAGCCTAACCGTTGCAGAAATTATTGCTCATTTCCGCCTCAACAACTGCCGCCTTGTCACCCTCTCCGCCTGCGAAACGGGAATTCCTGACTTCAACAATATCAGTGATGAATATAACAGCTTGCCCCACAGCTTCCTCCTGGCTGGCAGTACCAATGTCATCAGTACCCTCTGGAAAGTTCAAAGCTCCACCACTGCTTTATTAATGACCAAATTTTACGAAGAACTCCAACAACAAAATCAGATCACCCTGGCTTTGCAAACCGCTCAATCCTGGCTGCGAGACACCACTATCGAAGGTTTCCAAGCTTGGCTGAGTCAATCAAAACTGAGTCTGGCTTGGCAAGTTACATTAAAGGAAGACTTCGAGGAATGGAAGCAAGAAAAGGGAGCCACTGCCCAACCCTTCAATTCCTCTGATTATTGGTCTGCATTTTGTGTTATTGGTCAAGGAGAATAATCTATATATGTCTACTTATGTCGCTAGCACTCAAGCCTTTATCGATTTATTTGAAACCGGTAAAATTTCCCTGCCATCTCTAGAGGAAGTATACGAACAAACTCGCCATTTGCAAGATAACGAGGATATTAGTAATGGGATTGAAGCTTGGTTAAAGTCCCAAAACAATAGCGAACTCTTACAAGCTTATCAGAATAAACTCCAGCAATTCAGGTCTGGAAATTCCCTTGAATTGTCAGTATCCAAAGGACCAGGTAAGTCTAAATCCCAAACCAAGCCAGGGGAACCTAACCCAAGCAGTCGAGAATTGTTGGAGAATATCATCATCAAAAACAAACCTCTAAATAACGATTCTCAAGCTAAGCCAACCCACCCTTAACCCCTCCCAGGAGGGGAACCGGAGGGTATGTAACGGCGAATTAGGTATGTAGGGGCGTAGCATTTGAGCGATAATTTAAGCACATCAACCCAAGTGTACCTATCCAAATGCTACGCCCTCCGACACTGGGAAGGATATTTTGTATCAAGATTATTGCAAATAGGGGTTAACTGTAACCACTGGGTAGGTTTTGTATCAAAGTTATTGTAAATAGGGGTTAACTGTGGCCACTGGGCGGGTTTTGTATCAAAGTTATTGTAAATAGGGGTTAACTGTGGCCATTGGGCGGGTTTTGTATCAAAGTTATTG
>JAAHHL010001783.1 GCA_010672185.1 Caldora sp. SIO3E6
TGGTGCGTCCCCGCGTCCCCGCGTCTGCTTGTTGATTGTTCCCCCAACCCTTTTTTCGCTCACCCCTGTCTCACTACCCCCTACCTGGTATTAACTGTTAAATTTTCTAATAGCTTTCTCCACAAAATATGCTAAGACAACAAGAGCGCCATAACTCATTGTAGGAGAGCATAATGCATTTTCCGATACGACACCTAACTTTTTTGAGCTTGACAGCCGCCGTAAGCTTTTTGAGTGTCAGCTGCGGTAACACTAAAGTTCAAGAATGCAACCAAATTATACAAATTGCCAACAAGGTAGTTGGTGAAGTCAATGAACTCACCAACAGTGGTCAGTTATCCAATCCGCAAGTAGCTCTCCAAGCAGCAGATGCCATGGAAAAAGCATCTCCAGAAATGGAAGCTATTGAGGTTAAAGATGAACAACTAAAAAATTATCAAACTAGTTTTGCTAGTATGTATCGCGATACCAGCCAAGCCACCCGTGACTTTATCGCAGCATTTCAGAAGAAAGACTGGCAAGGATCTGAGTTAGCTTCAACCAAGTTACAGAAAGCTACTGCTTCAGAAACCCAATTAATCACGGATATCAATGCCTACTGCTCAACTGAAGCTGCTACAGAAGAACAATAATCACTACGGCTCATTCTATTACTGCCCTTTAGGGTAAGCTCTTACAACAAAGACGTATTCTAGGTAAATATCATTGAAATATGCCCTAGTACACGAGTGGTTAACTCCCAAAGCAACTGGCGGATCAGAACTAGTAGTTCAAGAAATTTTGCAGCATGTTGATGCTGAGCTTTATGCCCTGATTGACTTTGAATCTACTAATCCCCAGAGTTATTTATTTGGGCGCTCGATTGGCACTACTTTCTTACAACGCTTGCCTTTGGCTCGTAATGGTGTCCAGAAGTACCTACCACTATTACCCCTAGCAATTGAACAGCTGGACTTGAGGGACTATGATATTATCCTTTCCTCTTCCCACGCTGTTGCTAAGGGAGTCTTGAGTAGTCCCCAACAGTTGCACATCTGCTACTGCCATACTCCCATGCGTTACGCTTGGGAGTTGACTTTTGACTACTTACGAGTGAACCGCAGCGTGGTGTCAGCGGATTATCAAACACGAAAAAGAAGTCGAGGGCGCGTTAGTGCCGCATTGCGACACGATCGCCGGACGGAATACAGCGGAACTGAGAGTCAACTGAT
>JAAHHL010001784.1 GCA_010672185.1 Caldora sp. SIO3E6
TCGATCGCTCAAACTTGCACTTTGTGGGGATTGATGCCACTAGTCAACCCAGCCAATTACCTATCGATGTAGATTATCTAGATTCTCAAAAGCCCATTACTGTAATATGCGAGGGACTACTGCTGTACCTGACATTTAATCAAAAACAGCGGTTGTTTGCTAATGTCCGGGAGTTGCTTCAGGTTTATGGTGGTGTGTGGATAACCCCTGATTTAATTACAAAAGAATATTTGAGTAGGGTACGGGGAAATAGCCCAGCTTGGCAAAAATTGAGCCAGACAGTCAGAGGAATGACAACAACCTCAGACAAAGATACTATCTTTGACAATTTCGATCAGGTTAGACAATTCGTAAATGAGCAAGGGTTTCAGCTTCAGAGATATAGTATGCTCAATGTATTAGACCAACTAACTTGCTTGGAACCTTTGGGGATTCATCCGACTCTTGCCGAATCTATACTCGCGGATTCATTTGTCTTTGCCCTTACTCCCGACATCGGAAGTTAAATAGTATGTTTGATTGCATCGTGATTGGAACAGGACCAGCCGGTATAGTTACTACCAAAGAATTACTGGAGCAAGGTGTGGGCAAAGTGCTCTGTTTAGAGCAAGCAGAGGATGTGGGCGGGGTTTATGCCAATGCCTACGACAGTTTAGTGCTGACTACCTCTTGCGCATTTAGTATGTTTTCTGATTTCTGGATAGGTGATGGCAATCAGCACAAATTCTGGACAAAGAACGAAGTAGTTGACTATTGGAAGAGCTATGCCAAACATTTTGGTGTTTTAGAGAAAATTCGTTTCAACTCCCAAGTTGTAGCAGTCACTCCCAAAGACAATCAAGGGTGGCAAATTCAACTAGCATCTGGAGAGATTTTGCACTCAAAACGGGTAGCATTGGCAATTGGGAACAACAGTATATCAAATTATCCAGAGTGGAAAGACTTATTAACTGAGGTGGAGTTTTCCCATTCCAAGGAATATCGTAACCCTGATAACTTTGTGGGCAAAACGGTATTAGTGGTTGGGGGAGGTGAGTCAGCTTCAGACATAGCCTTAGAACTATCTGGTGTTGCCAACAAGTGCTGGGTCAGCCTTCGCAATTCAGCTGGGTGGGTAATACCCAGGAAGAGAGGTGACTATGCTGCCGATACTGCTAGCCATCGCGGTGTATACGGTCTACCAAGGAACTATGGAGATGCTTTGAGA
>JAAHHL010001785.1 GCA_010672185.1 Caldora sp. SIO3E6
TCGTTAGTATGATATGCACTAAGAGCTAGAATTAGGAAATATAAATTTTCTTTGTGTCCTACCCTTCGGGAACTCCTTCGGAGAATGTGCCTTTGTGGTTAGTTCTCTTTATGTCTTAACCTATTCGCGTAGTGCTATAGCTGCTCAGTTATTTCCGCCGCGCTGCACTAGAGTGCGATTGCTCCTTTTGTCGGTTGGATTAAAGATATACTTTAGATTGTAAACAGTTAACTAGCTCACCACTAATTCTAAAGATGGAGTTTTATATGCCCCAAGCCCTAAAAGCAATTTACCGTAGTGGTACATTTATTCTTCAAACAGCTTGCGACTTGCCTGAAGGCGTTGAAGTTGAGCTTTTTGTACAATCATCCCAAGTTATTCCTCCCAAAATCGTTGACATTGGTGCAAGAGAGAATTTTCTAAAGCTACTTGTTGAGAGAATGCAACAAAACCCCATCCCCACTAATTCACCTCGGTTTACACGAGATATTTTGCATGAACGCCGTTGACACAAATATTCTGATTTACGTTAATGATCCGCGTGATCCTGCTAAACAAACAATTGCGATTTCTTTAGTATCTGGACTAACAGATGGAGTTTTAATCTGGCAGGTTGCCTGCGAATATTTGGCTGCAAGTCGTAAGTTAGAGCCGTTAGGATATGACAGATCACAGGCGTACCAATATATTAGAGACTTGCAACAGGTTTGGTACACTGCCTTACCGAATTGGGCTGTAATTGATCGTGCTGAGGAATTGATGAGCCGCTTTAGTTTGTCCCACTGGGATTCGATGGTGGTTGCTGCTTGTTTAGAAGCAAATGTTCAAACTCTTTATACGGAAGACTAACTGGCAAGTGAAGTAGAGAATGTTTGGGTGCCACCACCTAACTTAAAGTATCGTAAAGTTTCACTAAAAATATAGTCAAACTTGGTCATCTATGCTATCATGTAGACATGAAGCTTTCACAATATGCAACCAGCGTGAGCCTCGCCAGACAGTAATGTTACTAGCAGAAAGACACATTATTAAGAAAGGACATCGATTTTGGAGCCAGATAGATAATTTATCTTGGCAATCGAAAAATCTTTACAACTGTGCTAATTATATAATCCGTCAAAACTTTATTTATGGCTATGGCTATTTGACTTATAATCAGATGGCTTCACTGATGAAAACAACCGAGCAATATCAAGCCTTACCCG
>JAAHHL010001786.1 GCA_010672185.1 Caldora sp. SIO3E6
CCACCAAAAAATTCCACCATCTCAAATCACCATCGCACTAATACCAAACACAGTGCCTTTCCCGGTTTCTCCTGAATCACAACCACAGAGCAGTTCCTCCTTAATCGCCGTTGGATTCCAGCAGTCATCAAACTTCAAACCACAGTCCATTGCCTGCTGCTGTCTGAGTAACCATTCAATCGCCTTAAGTGGATCGACAAACTTTGCCCCATCACCCTCTATCAGTCCCTGCCGAGGAAGCGCTTCCTGGTGCGTACCCAACCAAAATGCCGCCACAATAAATGGTCGGTACACCGTTGTCCCATCCTCCCTCGTTCCCTTTGCCGCTTCCAGGAATGTGGTCAGCAGAGTGTCATTACTAGCATCAGAAATCTTAGCCAAATCTTTTGCGATCGCGATCGCCTCTTCCACTGTGTCCAGCGCCATAATACTCTGTCAATTTTGAATTGACGGGTTGAGGTAGACACGGAGACGCGGAGACACGGAGACGCGGAGAGAGAGTTTATCCATCATTTGTTGATTGGCAGAGTAATAGTACGCAAGCCTACATTGCCACATCCTTATAATACTACATTCCCAACTTATATACAACCCTCATTACTCATTACTCATTACTCATTACTCATTACTCATTACTTATTACTCATTACTCATTACTTATTACTCATTACTTATTACTTATTACTCAAACTCCAACCCTCGTAACACCACATTACCAGGGTCAAGTAAAAAACAACGGATTAATCTGATCCAACGGATCGCGGTGGTCATTAAACCCGTAGCAGATAGCATCACCAAGGTTAGGGGAACGACCAAGGCGCTTACGGGTCAAATCCTTCTTCTCAATCTTGATTTTTCCGGTACTCAACTCCTCATACCAGATATTAGCCAAGTCCTCAATTACCTCATCCTCATACTCTCCCAGTGGTGCTACCGCCACCTCCCCCTGTTCAAAAGCCTCTCGCATCTTCCAGAAGTCTTCCGCCTTAACGTTAGCGAACTGTACCGGGTCAGAGGCAGCAGTACCCCAATTAACCCCATCAACCCGAAGGTGTTGCTCGATTAGCATTGCCAGCGTCCCGGCTCCAACTCCAATCTGGTCTACACTAATCCGACCAGGATACTTGGAAACCGTATTTACCGCCAACCCAGCAGCCCTAGCAGTATCGGAGCGATCGCCCAGTGTCACCTGCTCTTTAACA
>JAAHHL010001787.1 GCA_010672185.1 Caldora sp. SIO3E6
GTAAGGATTCAGGTCTGTATTAAACTCATTAATCAGCCTGGGTGCGCTCGCTGAGAAAAAGTAACCTCTGGATTGGGAACTTTCGTCATATCAGCGAGTGCGCACAGGCTCTTTTTCCCTTGATAAGAGGGGTGAGTCAAAGAAAGGTCTGGGGTGGGGGGAAATGATCAACAGACGCACCGGACGCACCAGAATTGACATCCCACGCAAAATTCCTTCACCCTGATCAAGAGAGTGCTTATGTGATTCATTTTCCCTATAATCGTCTGTAGGGGAGCCATTCACGGAATTGGTTCAGGTAACAAGGATAGGCGAGATTGATTGCCACCGGAGTTTTTGCTTAAAGCTTGTTGGAAAAACTCCATCACTGACCGTCCCTGACGTCTACAAGGAGAGTATGACACTCAGTAAATCAGCAGTCTGTTGGAATCGCTTCATGGAACGAGAGCCACCACAGCCATACCAATAAAGATTGCAATCCCACACCCAAGTCTTGTCCTGGCACGATTTCATCAGGCCAATCTGCTGTGTGGGTTTGACCACAGTGAAGGCATTTGCAGGTCTGGCGCTGGTATTCCACCACCTCAATTGGATGTGCCACCAATTGGGCTACTTGTTTACGCTCTACTGCCACTGGGGCTTCAACAAATTCCAGCGAACCACACTCCGGGCATTCTTGAGGAAAGAGCTGTTCGTATCGGTCAACTCGCCCAAAACCAAAACGTGTTTTACCCTGATGACCGGGTTGACCTCCTGGCTTTCGTTTGGGAGCTTCTATCTTCTGTGAATCAGTTCGCGGTTTTTCCGGTTTGAAAAGCAAGTCAGTTGAGGCTGGCTTTGAGGAGGTTTTAGAGTCTTTTTTAACAGAGAGTTTGAGGCGCTCTACCTCAACAGTGTAATTCTTCTATTACCTGCTGCTGCTGCACAACCAGAGCTACCAGTTGCTCACGCTTGCAACTGTTTAATCTGGTTGATGTCAAACTAAGCAGGTTTTTCTTACCTTTCTCATTTAGCTAGATTACAGCATAATTTGCAGCCACTCAACTGGAGGTAGTCAGCTTTCTTTAATTGAGTTGAGGGGGGAAGCCTTCGCGACGGTAGAGCAACAGTATTCAATCATCACTAACTGGCGCGAAGGCTTCCCCCCTAATAATTGTAGGACAGGTGTAGCACTAGTACTCACCTGAATCCTTACGTTT
>JAAHHL010001788.1 GCA_010672185.1 Caldora sp. SIO3E6
TGTATGAGGGCGCACGTCGGTATGAGGGCGCACGTCGGTATGAGGGCGCACGTCGGTATGAGGGCGCACGTCGGTGCGCCCCTACAACAAATTTAATGCAAGATTATGATATTGGTAAGATGAAACAACTAATAAAACTGGTTAGAGAACCTGACTGCTGACTATTGCTAGGTTAAAGTTGTAGGGTGTGTTAGCGTAGCGTAACGCACCACAATGTGGGTACAATCATGTTCAAAAATTGCTCTAGCGATCGCTTTGCCATCGATTACTAAAAGCTGAGGTTCAATAGCTTACCTTGATACTAATCTGAAAACTCTCCAAAGCGTTCCCGATACCGAGCCAATAGAGCTTCAGCTTCTTCTGCTCGCTGTTGTTGTTGTTCAGCTTTCTGTTGTTGTTGTTCAGCTTTCTGTTGTTGAACAATAGCTGCTTCCTCCGGTGTTGGTATTAATTCCCCATCACGGGTAAAAAAGCGTAATTTCTGCTCATAAATACCTAAATATAGTTCTAATTGCTCACTCCAGAGCCAACCTTGATCATTGGGTTGTAACTCCTGATAGGTTCCCCTCAATAACTCAAATCCCTTAAATTCTTGACTTTGTGGGTCAAACCAGAAGTATTCTGGAGTACGAAAGATGTCTTGATAAATCTGCTTTTTCAATTTACGGTCTGTTTGAGCCGTTGAATCAGACAACAGCTCAATAATGATATTGGGATACTGACCGTTTTCTTCCCAAACTACCCAGCTTTTGCGAGGCTTATTTTCTGTATTGAGTACAACAAAAAAATCTGGTCCTCGGAAATCTTCTGATTTACGCTGTTGGGGACTGTAGTAAATTGTTACGTTGCCAGAAACATAGAAATTATGCCGTTGTTGCCAATACCATCGCAGCAGGCGAATTAACAAGTCAATTTGATCGCGGTGTAGGTCACTTTCCAAGGGTGGTTCGTTGCTTTCTAAATCACTAGGAGGAAAGATGATATCTTCTGGGATAACATCTTCTGGGATAACATCAACAAATTTTACATCTTGGGTGAGTGACATAGCAAAAGAAGGGAAGTATAGAGCCAAAGAACTATCTTTTAAGTTTAACGATTAGTGCAAGGAGGCAGAAGGCAGGAGGCAGAAGGCAGAAGGCAGAAGGCAGAAGGCAGAGGGCAGAAGGCAGAAGGCAGGAGGCAGGAGGCAGAACCCACCA
>JAAHHL010001789.1 GCA_010672185.1 Caldora sp. SIO3E6
GTTTTGTTAAAGTATTGTTATGAAAGTTAACGAATTTATTAGTTAAGGTTTTAGATTTTCTTAGTTCCTTCTTCTTTATTAAATTTAGTACCCTTGAGCACTAGTTGAACCTCTTTTTGTTGGGTATTTCTGAAAGTACGGGCTAGTGCCCCAATGCCACTACTGTCAATAAATGTAGTTTGGCTGCAATCGAGAACGATTTTTTCTGGAAGAGGATCACCCTCTAGAAGCTGTTGACATTTTTCCTTAAAAGCTACACCCTCTGTGACACTCACACGAGCTGGTAAATGCATCACTGGAGTATGGTTTAAGAACGTAACCGGAAAATCTTCTTCGGAAACTGCTTTAACCATAAAAGTTTGTTCCTAATTGTCTTACAAGTCAGACAACTTATATTACGACTTTTCAACTTGCCAAAACATGAGCCTAAAATAAGATATTTTCGTAGGAAATTAATTTTCTCTATTTAAAGAATTTTCTTGAAATTAACTATAAAGATATTAAAGCTAATTTTGATGAAAAAAAGATGAATTATCTATGAGAAAATTCTTACCTCAACCAAGGAGTTTAGGAGTACATCAAGTAATAGCAAATCCGCCTTGCTTTCCTCCTCTGTTCTCTTCTCCCCAAACTCCCTCAGTTCCCTCAGCTCCCTCAGCTCCCTCAGCTCCCTCAGCTTCCTCAGCTCCCCCAGCTCCCCCAACTCCCTCAGCTCCTCCAACTCCCTCAGTTACAGAGACTTGCTCTCACGTTTAGCCTTAGCTTTAGCCTTGGCTTTATTCGCACTACGCTTGAGAGCTTGTAGCCTTGTTTCGTATTTAAGTCTTTGACGACGCTTGGGAGTGATTTCAATCAAAGTTTTTAAAGCACTACCGAGACTCTTGTAGGCATTAGGTAGAGTGTAACCAAAGCGAGTGGCCAGGGAGATAGCTTTTTCGTCAGCTTCTAGAGTTTCTTTTAAAACTTTCTCCCCATTATTTTTCTGATATAGCCTCCAACCGGAGACACCGCATAGTGCCAAAGCTAATAATAGTAGCAAGCCGTCTTGCACCCAAAGTTCACCCACAGCACCACCTAAACCAATGGCTAGAGCTGCCATTTCCCAGCCTTCTTTGGGAATAGTGTCATTTTGAATTCGGGCAACTTCGTGCCAGAATAGTAGATTGCGCTGATCGAGGGCTAGCTGCTCCCATTTAACA
>JAAHHL010000179.1 GCA_010672185.1 Caldora sp. SIO3E6
TATTTTTTAGTTCAAAAACCTTGCACTTTTACCAGAAAATTCCTCCTGAACTCTTAACTTATTACTTATTACTTATTACTTATTACTTCAAAACCCGCGTCAATCGACTTGATGAGGCAAGCCCTAAGTAGGTTGGGTGTAGCGATAGCGTAACCCAACATCGGAGTGTGCTGCGTTGGGTTTCACTCCGTTTCACCCAACCTACATTTTTAGCCGTGCGATGACCAAATCATTTGATATGACTAGTTTCTGGCTTCTTTTTGGACTGAAGTCCTACTACTGCTCATTACTCATTACTTATTCAGCAAACCCTACTTAAACCTTCTTTTCCTTCTGCCCTCTCTGCCTTCTGCCCTCTGCCTTTTGCTATACACAGCAGCAGGGGTATGATCTGGATTAATTTCCACTACCAAATCTACCAAACTAGGATTTCTGGTTAGAGGCGTGATAAACAACTCTGGATGGAGAGACTTCCAAAAATACTCGACAAACTGACTAATTTGGTCATCACTCATCCCTGACTTCCCTGTAGCAATCATGTCCCTTTCTGCCTGAAGTCGCCATTGTTTACTCAGGCGGTAGTCAACTGGATAGAGTACTATCAACCTATCCAAATATTCCCACAAAGGTAAATAGTCCCGAAGTCGCTCATTCATCTCCCGCGCAAATGATCTGTCAGCAGGAGTTTGAATCGGTGCTGGTGTATTGCCCTCAAATACTGCTGGATCGACTGGTTGAACTCCAACTAACCAACCTTCAAAGAGCACAATATCAACATTTTCTACCAATTCAGACCCACTGCGATCGCCTATACCTCCCCAAGCAGATTTATTAAAGCGAGGTACTGCAATCGGTGCTGCTGGGTTTGGCTGACGCAGTTGCTCTAAAAGTTGCAAACCCAGCTCAATATCATGGGTTCCCGGTGGCCCTCGCCAGATTAGGCGGGGGTCTTGTTGTTGAAGCTGTTGCCTTTCCTCATAGGTTTTGTAGATGTCATCTATCGAAAGGCTCAAAGTCTGGTAACCCAAGTGAGTCAGAATCAAACGGAGGACAGTAGCTAAGGTAGTTTTACCTGTTCCCTGTCCCCCTAAGATCCCTTGAATTAGAGGACGACACAACTGTTGCCGAGATAAGGCTAACTGCATTGCTAGGGGAAGCCAAAGATTCCAAAGGGATAAGATTACTTGTTGTTTAGTAGATTTCTTGCCCAAGTCAGAAACACTACCTCCTCCCTCGCCTCCTGCCTCCTGCCTCCTGCCTCCTGCCTCCTGTTTTTGCAAAGACGGTAGTGAGAGAACTTCCGTAGCTATAGCTTGAAAAAGCTTAGTTCGCTCTAGAATAATTGTCTCAACATTTAGCGGTGTAATACCGAATGCTTGGGCTCTAGGTTTGTCTGCCAAAGCTTCAATTGCCAACTGTTGATACTCTATTTCTTTTGGAGTTTGTCCTGCTAACCAGTTGCTGAGGATTTGACTTAGGGATAGGCTCATAAGTAATGAGGGTCTGACGACGCGGGGAATGGGCATTGGTGACAAGTTAAGGCAAAAATGCCGTTGTCAAGGGAGCGGAGGAGCGGAGGAGCGGAGGAAGAAGAATACAATTTTCCTTAACTCTTGGGTATTTCCATATATAGGTCTTTTGTAGGTGAACGAAATTCTCTGTGGGATTTCCCTTCTCCGCGTCCCCGCGTCCCCGCGTCCCCGCGTCCCTTTTTTCGCTCACCCCTTTACTGCTTCCCCTCCGAAAATCGCAACAACCCTAATTAAGGCGATTTTTGAAAATGATTGTACCCGCAACGTGGTGCGTTACGCTTTGCTGCTAGCGCACCATGCTACGCAAACGCTAACACACCCTACAATAGGTACATTCTTTCGGAGGAAATCACCTAAGAAGCCAACGCTACTTCTACCATCTGCTCTAGTTCACCATTTTCATACAACTCATTCATTACATCACAGCCACCAACAAATTCACCATTAATATAGACTTGGGGAATAGTCGGCCAGTTGGAATATTCCTTGATACCTTGACGAATGTCCCAATCCTCTAGCACATCCACTGTTTCGTAGGGTACTGCCATACTATTGAGAATTTGGACAACGTGGTTGGAAAAACCACACTGGGGCATTAGCTTGCTGCCCTTCATAAACACAAAAATCTTGTTTTGCTTGGTTAAATTTTCAATCCGTTCTTTGAGTTCTGGAGTCATGGTTCTAGCTGAATCCCTTGCTATGTCAGTAATAAATTTAGTTTAGCGAGTTGAGAGCAAACTTTCTTGATTGGCATCTAAGCAGTCTGACTGCTAGCCTGCCAAGCTTCAGGGGTATAGGTTTTCAGCGCTAAGGCATGAATTGCTTCTGTTGCCATAGCTTCTTGTACTGCTGCATACACTAGCTGATGCTGCTTTACTAAGGTTTTGCCTTCAAACTCCGAAGAAATAACAATTGCTTGCAGATGATCGCCGCCTCCTAAATCCTGTACCATTACCTGAGCATCTGGCAGCTCAGTTTTGATCATTTCCTCAACTTGCTGTGTAGTATACATTTAAGCTCCGGTTTCCCTTTAAATTTCTAATTCTAATTTAACTACTAAACCCGCCAGTTAAAAAAGATGAAAAAGCTTCCCTTCCAAGCTTTCTTTCCTCCTGCCTCCTGCCTTCTGCCTTCTGCCTTCTTGCACTAGGGGCAATTAAAGAGTTGTTCGACTGAATAGCAGGAGGTCTAGGATAGGGAAAATCAACAAATCCTAGTTCAAATAACTGCTGGTAGGCTTTCTTTCCTAATTCACGGGTGGGATTTTGAGAACGAACGATTTGAATTAACAATGGTACAGATAGCTCAGGCTTATTTTGAGCTCGATGTACCAAGGCTAGTTGATAAGTTGCTTCATCTCTGCCTTCAGCAGTTTCCAAAGCTTTCTGTCGTTGTTCACTAGCAATCTCGTTATTAATTCCCGAAAAACTGTCAGCTAGCTGTTGATAAAAATTGGATAGTTGGTTGAAAACTTGGCGTCCTTGTTGGAGTTTGCTGGCAGCCAAATTATAATCTTCTCCATCAATAGCAAAACTGGCTTCTCTGAGCAAGCGCCTGCCTCCTGGTAAACTTAGAAGGCTGTCCTCCTGGAGCAGAGGTCTTGGCGTTGGTGATTCTATCAACTCTGGCTCAGAACCATCCACCGCAGCTGGAGTGGCAGATACTTCCGTAAATCCTAGCTCAAATAACTGTTGGTAAGCTTGCTTACCCAATTCACGGGTGGGATTTTGAGAAGTGACAATTTGCACTAATAAAGGTACAGATAGTTCTGGTTTATTTTGGGCTTGATGCACCAAAGCTAGCTGATAAGTTGCTTGATCTCGCATTTCAGCAGTTGCCAAGGCTTTCTGCCGTTGTTCCTCAACAATGCGATTATCAATTCCAGAAAAAGTTCCCGCCAGTTGTTGATAAAAATTAGACAGTTGATTGAAAATTTGACGAGCTTGCTTAAGTTTAGGGGCCGCTGAATTATAGTCTTGGGTTTCAATCGCCAGGGTGGCTTCTGATACCAAGCGTTGTCCTCCTGCCAAGCTCAGAAGGCTATTTTCCTGAGTCAAAGGTCGTAGATTGGCTGGTTCTATCACTTCTGGCTCTAATCCAGAGCCAGCTTCTGGAATTAGGAAGGGTTCAGTCGGCTCTAACTGAATGTCACTGGTATCTTCTGGAGTAGCAGAATTAGGCTCTTGAGCCTGGACTGGTGGCAGCAGGGCTAAAGCCGTGGTGAAAGGCAAACAGATAAGGCAGCTCAACCTAAGTTTACGAAAAGTTCCAGAAAAAACCATGAAAAAATTTTTGGGGATTATTTCAGAACACGATGTATATCAATGTATCTAAACCTTGGTTATCTGACCATCACCAGTGCAAAAAGGCAGGAGGTTTAGATTCAAAGCAATATATGTTACCACATTAGCGCGAAATTATGACCAATAAAATCCTAATAAATGACTAATAAATTCATCAAGCCCTCTTCTTGTAAAGGTTACACCCCTTTGAGTGCATTTGGCTAGAGAAATTTCATAGGAGAAAATATTGAACTTATGAGGTTACTGACACTCATTTGTGTTATTTTTTAATCGCGTCTTAGCAATGCTATGAGGTCGAATCAATAACGTGAAGATACTATTAGTTTGTACAGAAAAGTTGCCAGTCCCTTGTGTACGAGGTGGAGCAATTCAAACTTATATTGACGGAATCTTGCCTCATTTGAGCCGAGAGCACGAAATTACCGTCTTTTCTGTCACCGATCCAGATTTGCCTGATCGTGAAGTAAGGGATGGTATACGTTATGAGCGGTTTCCCCCTGGGGATTCTTTAGCCTACTATCAGGCAGCAGCAGAGTTTGTTGCAGGGGAAAGGTTTGATTGGGTTATTTTTTACAACCGTCCTAAATATTTACCTCTGGTGGCAGATGCAGCTCCGAAGAGTCATTTTCTCCTGAGCATGCACAATGAAATGTTTCTTCCCCATAAAATCGATCCTGAGACTGCTCGGAGTTGTCTAGAAAGAGTTGAAGCAGTAGTCACCGTTAGCAAATTTATTGCCGATGGGATCGCTGAGCTATTTCCTGACTACCAACATAAGCTAAATCCTGTTTATGCAGGAGTTGATCTAGAGCGCTTTCAGCCAAGATGGGCATCGGGAGCCGTTGAGCGTCGAGCAACCCTGTTAGCTGAACATGGCTTTGCAGGTAAAAAGGTGGTGCTTTATGTGGGACGCTTGAGCGAAAAAAAAGGGCCTGATATTTTACTGAGCGCATTTACCCAAGTAATTGAGCAACATCCTTCTGCGGTACTCCTGCTGGTTGGTAGTAAGTGGTACGGGAAAAATGAAGAGACTAAATACGTCCACAAACTTAGGAAGCAAGCCAAAAAATTGGGTGATTCTGTACACTTAACTGGTTTCATTTCACCAGATCAGATCCAAGATTACTTTCTTTTAGGAGATATATTTGTCTGTAGTTCCCAATGGCAGGAGCCTTTAGCAAGAGTTCACTACGAAGCGATGGCGACAGGTCTAGGTATTATTACTACTGCACGAGGTGGTAACCCCGAAGTAATTATTCCAGGTAAAAATGGTTTGTTGGTCAAGGACTACCAAAATCCCGATGCTTTTGCCACTCACATCAATTACCTGCTGTCCAATCGGGAGCTGGCGGAGGACATGGGTCGGAATGGACGTTATCTTAGTGAAAAGTATTTTGGTTGGTCACGGGTTGCCTCAGATATCCTGAAGACTCTAGACAAAGATCCCGAATCAGAACCCTTGAATACTAGGGTATTAATGAGAAATTAATGCCAGAAAGCAGGAGACAGGAGGCAGAAGGTTAAAAAGCTTATTAAACCAGCTTTTTAACCTTTGAGCTTTTTACTCTCTGACCAATTCAAAACTTATTTCAAGTATAATTTGTTCTAAATTAGATCAGCTTACCCTCTTGACTTAAATTTATGCTCAATAAAAAAGATATCCCGACACCACTGGTTGAAAAAAAGGAGCGAAAAAAAGTTCCTGTTGTGGATAAACTTGATAGTTCTCGCTTCTCGATTGTTTATATTGTTTGGCGATTTGTTGTTTATTTGTTAAAGGTACAATGGCGCAGTATTACTAACAAACCAGATAAGCAAAAAACAGCTACCGAGTTAAGAGAATTATTTGAAGAGTTTGGCGGCTTTTGGGTAAAAACAGGCCAGTTACTAGCAGTGCGAAGTGACGTTTTTTCCGAGGAAATTTGTGATGAATTAAGCCGTCTACAGTACGGCGCCCTTGGATTTCCTATGGAGATAGTCCGCTCAACTATTGAGTCAGCATATGGAGTTCCTCTAGAGAAAATGTTTGATGATTTTGATGAGGAACCCCTAGCAGCAGCTTCTATCGCTCAAATTCATACTGCTGTTTTGCGAAATCAGAAAGCTCGTGTAATCGTTAAAGTCCAGCGTCCAGGTTTGGATCAGGCTTTTAAACGAGATTTGGAGTTGATTAAAGTTCTAGTCAATGTGTTGACAGCTTTCAATATTCTTAGTTATCTGCGCTTGGATGAAGCAGTTTTGGAACTAGAGAAAATTTTTAGAGAAGAATTAGATTATCGCTATGAAGCATCCAACGCTCGACGTATTAAAAAGACACTAAAAGAACACAAAGTATACGTTCCGAAAGTCTATGACAAATATACCAAGCCTAAAGTTTTGGTGATGGAGTATGTTAATGCTGTACTCATGTCTGACTATATCAAGGTTTATCAAAGCGATCCTGACAAATTAAGGCAATGGGAGCAACAAAACAACGTAGACCCTGATAAGGTAGGCGAACAATTATATCTATCCTTATACCGACAAATATTTGAAGATAATTTATACCATGCCGATCTCCATCCAGGTAATATAATGTTGTTGCGCAATAGCAAATTCGTACTGATCGACATGGGGAGTGTTGGTTCCCTAGACAAAAGTTTGAGGACTACCTACCAAAACTATACGAATGCATTATCAGCTGGAGATTTGGTTAAAGCCTGTGACTATATTATTCGTTTGGGTACAGATATTCCTAAGGTCAATCTGCCGACAGCGCGAGAAAAAATGGCTAGTGCACTTGATGTTTGGCTGACTCGAAGTGAGCTGAAGGGGCTAAGTTTTAAGGAAAAATCCTTAGGTAGCGCTACTGGTACACTTTCCCAAGTACTTATGGAGTATGGCATTCCAAGTAATTGGGCATTTTTGAAACTTACCAGGTCTTTTTTGACCTTGGATGCTTGTGTTCAGTTTCTTTTGGAAGATTTCAATATTTTAAAGATTGTCAGAAAGTATAATAGACAGTCAGATCGCCGTGCTTCAGAGAAGAGTTTGCAACCTGAAACTATCAAAGCATCGGTAGACCAGTTTTTCGAGACTGTTGAAGAGTATAACAATCTGATTCTTCCCCAACTGCGACACCAATCAGCCCCTTTTACCTTAACGGGTAACGTGTTTGCTCTTTCACTGGTAGTTTTTTTGCGGACATTGTCATTAGTACTAGTGATTAGTGCAGTAAGCGTATTCTATGGATTTCTCTATCAGCACTATTTTGAGATCATTACATCCATTCACTTTCAAGTTGCTGAAGAAATTGCCAAGCAGTTGCCCTACCTACCATACTTGGAGTGGGTTGGCATACTTATTGTCATAGGAGTGATAATTAGGACTTTATTAGCCTGTGCAGTCATTCTGGAGCGTAGGGAATATAAAGGAATTGGTAGCCATTAGACATTTCCACCAAACCCTAATGATCAATGGATAATGGATAATGGATAATGGATAATGGATAATTGGTTAATTTGGTCTAAGACCTCAAGTAATAGATCTCTGACTAGCAATAAACAGTGAAGCGAATTATACTTTTGCTCCAAGGCTTAGCAGGTCTTTTAGTGATAACGGTTAATGGCATCTTGCTCTACCAATATCTACATCGAGCAGATTGTACTAAGCTCAAGACCCAGCCTCAAACTTCAGATGATTTTGTACAGGCCACCAAGAATTTTGGTAAGTGTGTACATAGGACTGTTAATGATAAAGAGCAACCTTTGGAGAAAAAACTACCTTCGGAACCTGCAACCACGGTTTCTCCTTCTAGTCAAGTTTCGCCTCCTCCTGAAAGTTTACCTTCTGAGCAAGCTTTTCCGGAGAAGGAGCCTTTACCGTTAGAGCCAGCCACACCTTCTGTGGAAAGTGTGCCTTTACTCAAAAATACACCTTCTAGTCCCACTAAACCCTCTGTGGAAAGTACACCCTCTACCTCAGTCACCCCTCTTGAGCCAACTGTACCCTCGGAGCAGGTTTCACCTTCTCCTGAAAGTTCACCAATAGATAATCCTTCAGCAGAACCTATATAGGGCTTGCTTTGACAAAAAAAGATTGAAACCCTTGCCAGACAAAGCTTCTGCCTTTATGCAGCAAGCCCTACTTAAACCAAGTATTTATTTCAATTGGATTAGTAGTAAAGAAATATAAATTTGGCTAAAGAAAAATTTATTTAGATTCCATGCCGTTCAGTTGACAAGGAAAATATAAGAAAGATTATCGTGCTTTAGAACAACCACAAATGACCTTTAATAAAACATAAGGAGGCTAAAAATGCCTTATGGAACTACCACACCGACGTCGTTCAATATAGCAACCGGTGATAACAACATTGATGGCTTGCTCGCTACGCGCCGATGGCAGTCAAACACGGTGACTTACAGTTTCACCAGCAATTTCACGAACGACTATGAAGACGAACTAGGCTATCCAGACTCAGGAGTGCATGGGAGCAGTTTCCAAACACTGAACCTAACCCAACGAAACGTTGCGCGACAAATCATGCAGATGTACTCGGCGGTATCTGGTCTCAATATGGTCGAACTAACCGGTGCGAATGATCGTAACGCAACGATTCGCATCGCCGAATCAAATGATCCAAGTACTGCTTATGCCTATCTTCCTAGGAACACTTACCAGGCAGGTGACGTTTGGTTCAACAGAAGCGATTATAACAACCCCATCATCGGTAACTATGCCTATCACACCTTTATGCATGAGTTCGGTCATGCACTTGGCTTAGAACACGGTCACGAGACGGGTGGTGTTGCAGGGGTTGCGATGAATTCTAACCGTGACTCGATGGAGTTTTCGGTGATGACCTATCGCTCCTATGAGGGAGGTCCCACTTCGGGAGGATACTCTAACGAGACATGGGGTTATGCACAGTCGCTGATGATATATGATATCGCAGCACTTCAGCAGATGTATGGTGCCAATTTCGGCACAAATTCCACCAACACAACTTACACCTTCTCCACGACTACAGGTGAGATGTTTATCAACGGTGTTGGTCAAGGCACACCTGGTGGCAATCGTATCTTCCGAACAATCTGGGACGGAAATGGGATTGATACCTACAACTTTTCCAACTACACAACTAACTTAGCGATTGATCTAGCACCAGGGGGGTGGAGTGATCTAGATGTTGGCGGTAATTTCCAGCGTGCACGGCTCGGCACAAGTCAATACTCCCGTGGTCATGTCTTCAACGCATTACAGTACAACGGTGATACTCGCTCCCTGATCGAAAACGCCAACGGTGGCTCCGGGAATGACATCATTGAAGGGAACATTGCCAACAACTTGCTAATCGGAAATGCTGGAAATGACACACTCCGAGGTCAAGGGGGTGCAGATACCTTGATTGGCGGTAGTGGTAATGATTACCTTGATTCCGACACTGTGGGAGGAGTTGATACTATTGGTGACCTCTTGGATGGAGGCTCCGGCAACGACACACTTCGGGGTGAAGCGGGAAATGACACTCTCATTGGTGGTAGCGGTAATGATCGGCTCACAGGTGATGACTCAACGATTAATTTCGGTAATGATAGCCTCTCCGGCGGTTCAGGTGCGGATACTCTCAATGGTGGTAGTGGTAATGACACTCTAGATGGAGGTTCCGGCAACGATTCTCTAGATGGAGGTGCGGGTAACGATACCCTCAACGGAGGTGCTGGTCGTGACACCCTCAACGGAGGTGCTGGCAATGACAACATCCGTTCTGACGGCGACGGAGGTATCTACCGTGGTCAATCTGGCAATGATG
>JAAHHL010001790.1 GCA_010672185.1 Caldora sp. SIO3E6
TCCTGCCTCCTGCCTCCTGCCTCCTGCCTCCTGCCTCCTGCCTCCTGCCTCCTGCCTCCTGCCTCCTGCCTCCTGCCTCGGAGCCTTCTTTCTTAAGAATTAACTTGCCGTCGATAGCGAGGACGTGCTGGTGTCCCCCAGCAAACCCACTGAGTTGGCAGATTACTTAATACACTGCTGCGCACGCCAACTACTGCATTCGCTCCAATTTGTACACCAGGAGCCACAAAACAATCTGTTGTCACCCAAACTCCGTTGCCAATGGTAATTGGAGCAGTCATTAGGCGAAAAGTTGGGTCTTGAATATCATGATTACCAGTGCAGAGGTAGCATTTTTGAGAAATGACACAATGATTACCGATCTGAATTTGATCGAGGCTATAAAATACAACATCATCCCCAATCCAACTGTAATCACCAATTTTCACTTTCCAGGGATAGGTAAAGCGGCTGGTCGGTCTGATTACTACCTTTTTGCCAATCTTTGCTCCAAATAACCGCAACAGCCACACCCGGAAGCCATTAAAGGGATGAGGACTTAAAGGAAAAGCGATCGCTTGCACCAACCACCAAAGAAAAACTAACCAAGTAGGGCGTCCCCGGTTATACCAAGATTGGTCGTACTTACGCAAATCAACTAGAGGTTCCGCATCTAAAATTGGCAATTCAGCTGAGTTTATGGTATTGGTAAATATTTCCTGTTTCTTGGTGGACTTGCTTATTTTGACGGTAGTAGAGCTTTTGGTTAAGGTAGGTTCACCCTTGTAAGGGAAAGTCACTTGTTTAGTCATTTTTCGATTAAAGTAACTCAGTTACAATTTTTGTTTTCTGCTTGTGGTAATGTTAAAATTTACAGCATGAGTAAATTTTAGATATTTTTAATTTTCCTAACTGTTAATCATAATACCCTTTTTCCTTGTCGTTCTCTATCATTAGTTATTAGTTCTTAATTACTTGTGAAAAACTTGTGAAAAGATGCTTTCCAATTAGTCCAAGGAGGCAGGAGCCACCAACCCACCCCTAAACCCTCCCAGGATGGGAAAAAGAGGCTCAGAACTGAGAAAGTTTTTACAGTAATTTTTTTGTCAAGCAAGGTATCTGGCTATACAGCAATTAAAAATTAGGGCTTGCTGAATAAGTGTGTAAGCCATACCAGAGAAGGCTTTCTCCTCATGCAGCAAACCAAAAAAGTCCAAGA
>JAAHHL010001791.1 GCA_010672185.1 Caldora sp. SIO3E6
CGCTCACTCAGCTCCCTCAGCTCCCTCAGCCCCCTCAGCTCCCTCAGCTCCCTCAGCTCCCTCAGCTCCCTCAGCTCCCTCAGCTCCCTCAGCTCCCCCAGCTCCCCCAGCTCCCAAACTCCCCACCCTCTCTTAACCGAGTAGTCTAATATGGAATCTCCAATTGATCGCATAAAACTCTCCCAATCAGCCAAAGAGCAACTTACCAAACTCAAACGCTACACCAAAATCGACCAGTGGAACATCCTCTGTCGTTGGGCATTCTGTTGCTCTCTCGCTGAGCCAACTAGTCCCTCTCCAGTCCCTATTCCTGCTGACAGCAACGTTGAATTAACTTGGCGCACCTTCGGTGGGGACATTGCTGATATTCTTCTCATTGCTCTCAAACAACGTTGCCATAATGACGGTTTAGGTTGTGAGCCAGAAACCCTCGCTACCCAATTTCGTCTCCACTTGCATCGGGGTATCGGTTACCTAGCAGGTGATCCTAATATAAAAAAAATTGAAGACTTGATCTCTATCGCCTTACTCACTAGGGGTGGCTGAATAAGTGGGTCAGCCATACCAGACGATGCTTTCAAGCATTTTTCTAATAAATGCAAAGAAATTGCCTACCACCTAAAACCTACCACCTAAAACCTAAAACCTAAAACCTACCACCTACCACCTACCACCTATTCAAACCCGAAAATTACGACTTATTCTCCCAAGTCCTAACTAAAAGCTAAGCTGGATCAACCACCTAAATCACCGAGTTGTCAGAGTCTGATGGGAAGAATCAATCAAGAAATTGCTCATTTGCTGGAGTTAGCACAGCAGTTGCGAGAACAAGGAAAGCTAGTGCAGAAGTTGGTTGAACCGAGTACTGACTTCCACAATATGGAGCGCGAGATGCTGATTAATATGCTCCAGGAAATGCAACAAAAAGCTCAAGAGCAAGAGCAACTTAAGGAGTATTGGCAGCGCAAAGCTCAAGAGCAAGAGCAATATAAAGAAGATTTGCAACGTCAGGTGATACGTTTGCTCGATGAGATAGAAGCGATCGCTAGTGGTAATCTGACTCTACAAACAGAGGTAACTCCAGATGTGATTGGAGCTGTCGCTGATTCCGTTAACCAGCTGGTGGATAACCAAATTGAAATTCTTCAGCAACTGCCGCCGGAGCATCCTATCAGACAAAAATTTCAGCTTCCCGAC
>JAAHHL010001792.1 GCA_010672185.1 Caldora sp. SIO3E6
GGAGCGCACATCCGCACTTTACTGCTCACCTTTTCTACCGCTATCAAAGGGAACTAGCAGATCAAGGCTACATCTATATAGCTTGTCCTCCACTATATAAGGTAGAGCGAGGACGCAATCATTACTATTGCTATAGCGATCGCGAATTGAATAATCTCGTACAAAATGAGTTTCCTGCTAACGCCAACTACAACATCCAACGGTTCAAAGGTTTGGGTGAAATGATGCCGGATCAGCTGTGGCATACAACGATGAACCCAGAAACCCGGACTATTAAGCGGGTAGAAATTGAAGATGCCGCCGAAGCTGACAGAATCTTTACTGTACTTATGGGCGATCGCGTGGCACCTCGCCGGGAATTCATTGAAACCTACGGTTCTAAGTTGAATCTAACAGACCTCGATATTTAAAGGGAATAGGGAATAGGGAATAGGGAATAGGAAGTAATGAGTGTGTCTTTCATCCTGTGGAACTGGCATCGGTGCCAGTCATTGGTATCAACTTAAGCTAGAGATAGCCAACTGGTTGAATTCCTCAATCCGCGTTGGATTCAAAGATGTTGTTGGCAAATTGTTGTAGGGTTATCCCACTCCGGTAAAAAGCTCTAACCCACCCCCCAACCCCCTCCCAAGAGGGGGAGCCCAGAAGCTGACAAGGGTAGGTTTTTTACTTTCGGGTTGAGACAAGACAAGGAGGACAAGGAAGACAAGGTGACAAGGGAGAAAAACCGTACAAAGTTCTGTTCGGTTGTCAAAAATCCTAGATACTGAAAAGCCCAGTTTTTCATAAAAAATCTTCCTTGTCTTGTCTTCACCGAAATATTAAAAACCTACCCTTGTGAGGAGCTCAGAGGGAGAAGCTCCGGTTCCCCTCCTGGGAGGGGTTAGGGGTGGGTTATTCGGCATACACCAATAAATGCCAGTGCACACCGAACCTACTCAGCACTCAGCTGACAGCCCATTGAAATATTAAGCAAATCTAAAGCTTATTTAAAAAACTTTACAAATCTTGAAAAGCCACTTAATATAAATACATACAGACGAACAAAACGTCTGCCGAACCTCGAAAATTCATTAAGTTATTATACCTAGCATGACTACCACCCTTCAGCAACGCGAAAGCGCTTCTGTTTGGCAGCAGTTCTGCAACTGGGTCACCTCCACCAACAACCGCCTCTATGTAGGTTGGTTCGGT
>JAAHHL010001793.1 GCA_010672185.1 Caldora sp. SIO3E6
TGGAGGCAGGAGGCAGAAGGCAGAAGGCAGGAGGCAGGAGGCAGGAGGCAGGAGGCAGGAGGCAGGAGGCAGGAGGCAGGAGGCAGGAGGCAGGAGGGAGAACTCCCAATTCCCAAACAACAAATGACAAATGACAAATGACAAATGACAAACAACAATTCTCAATTCTCAATTCTCTTGAAGGCTTTGAGAGCAAACTGAGGTAAAGCCATCATCCTGCGCCAACGCCAGGGTTCTTGATAAAGTCGATAAAGCCATTCTAGGTGCATCTGCTGCATCCAGGCTGGTGCACGGGTTTTTACTCCTGCCCAGATATCAAAGCTGCCACCAACACCAATCCAAGTTGCTTGAGGACATAGGTGGCGGTTTTGGGCAATCCACAACTCTTGACGAGGGACTCCTAAGCCGACCAAAATTAGCTTTGGTTGTTGCTCTTTAAGAGTAGCTTGTAATTGGGTTTGGGCTTCTGGTGAAAGGTAGCCATCCCAAATACCTGCAATCGCTAATTTAGGCAGTTGTTCTTGCCATACTTTAGCCGCTTTGTTGACTACCTCAGGAGCACCTCCATAGAAAAACACGGGACAAGAATCTCCCTCTTGTCCAGCTTGTTGCAGCAAGGCAGTAGCTAGTTCAATTCCGGGACAACGTTGTTGTCGTCTACCTTGAAGCCGCAAGTAGAGTACAATGCCAGCACCATCGGGAATGACTAATTCTGCTTGCTGGAGGACTTTAGCTAGAGCTGCGTTTTGCTCTGCCTGCATTGCCATTTCTGCATTTAGAGTCACTACCTGAGCTCCCTGTCCTTGCTGTAAACGAGATATCAACCAGCGAGGGTAGTCATCTAATAAGTGAACTGGTACTCCCAATACAGGAAATTGTTCAGGTGCTTCCAACATATAGCAAAAATATAACTGGCAAGATGCCAGTTCCACAATGAATATTAACTGGCAAGATGCCAGTTCCACAATGAATATTAACTGGCAAGATGCCAGTTCCACAATGAATATATAAATAATCTCTAGTGGAGCAGGCTTCCAGCCTGTTTTTCCTCTATACGATTAATTGGTTGTTGTTTTGTGTTATTATTATTTCACAATAGGAAAGGTGTGCGCTTATATATAAACCCTAACGCCCCGAGTTCATTTTGATAACCTGTAGAATTAAGCCAATGTCATTAGCTGTCGAAAATCAGG
>JAAHHL010001794.1 GCA_010672185.1 Caldora sp. SIO3E6
TTTGTTTGAGATAATCAATTAAACTATTATCCATAATTTCTCGGACTATCTGCCCAAAAAGAGAGTTTTCTGACTAGATAGCTTTAATATAGTCCTTCTTTCTCAAAAATGAAACAGCCCTGCCTCCTTGGAGGGGTTAGGGGTGGGTTCCGCCTCCTGCCTTCTTTCTTAAGAGTAAGACCTTTGTTGAGCTAACAATAATTATCAAGGAGTAAGAAAATGGCTGATTTTGATGTACATGCACCGGAAGCTGTTACTAAACTAACAGACATGATCGACCAAGCTGATCAGATTCAAGAGCGCTTGGAATCAACTCAAGAACAGATAGAGTCGATCTCAGAAGAGGTGAATGACAATTGGGAAGAGTTGAAGGAACGTGCTGAGTCTCTGATGGAACAGGCGAACCAGGCGCGGGAGGATCTGGCTGGTGAGGCGGATGAGGTTAATCAAGCGCTGGAGCAACTCAAAAGTCGAATTGCGACCTTGCAAGATGAGCTGAATGAAGAATTAGAAGAGACTAAGGCGGCAATTGAGGCAATGGATGATGAGTTGGAGGCTCATGTACCAGAACTTGAGGAGGCGTTGCAAGGTACAGAGGATACCCTAACATCTCTGAAGGATAAAGGAGGGGAAATCAAGACAGATTTGGATGAGGCTTTTGCTCAGATAGCGGACTATCTACGGGATGAAATCAATAGTGAGTTCGAGTCTTATCGAGAGGAATTGGAGGAACGGTCAACTGAGTGCAATACTTACCTCGCTGATGATTGTATTCCTGAGCTTGGGGATAAGACAACGGAGTTCACTGAGCATATGGAGCAAATCGTAACTGAGGTTACTGATAAACTAAAGGAGTTGGAGGAGTCAACTGAGCAGTCAGCCCAGGAATCGGTAGATCATGTTAGTGAGGTTCAGGGTGAGCGTTTTACTGATGTGCTAGAGAATGCTCAAGAATTGCGAGAGTTGATGGAGCAGTTGGGTGGTTTGCTAAATGATACGGGGGATACAGTAGCAACAACGAAGGATTTGCTGGTTGATGCGGTGAAGACTACTAACATTGGGACTGAAGCTGCGGTAAGTATTTTTGAGGATGTGTTGAGTCTTTGGTAAAGGTAGTAGGTGGTAGGTGTTAGGTGGTAGGTGTTAGGTGGTAGGTGTTAGGTGTTAGGTGGTAGGTGTTAGGTGGTAGGA
>JAAHHL010001795.1 GCA_010672185.1 Caldora sp. SIO3E6
TTCAGCCACCGTCTCAGTAGAAGAGTACAGAATGCGATCGCGCGAATACTTGCATAATGAAGAATTGAGATAAAGTATTGCGAGGGTTTATCTTCTCCAAGATATGAGTGAAACTTCCATTCGTCCTGCTCTAATTACCAAAGTTCTACCAGACTCCATTGCTGCCGAAGTGGGGTTTGAAGTCGGGGATGCGATTGTTGCTATCAACGGCATCCATCCCCGGGATCTGATCGACTATAAGTTTTTATGTGCTGACGAATTGCTGGAGTTGGAAGTTCTGGATGCTGCGGGTGAGATGCACTCAGTAGAAATTGAGAAAGACTACGATGCTGAATTGGGATTAGAATTCGAGACAGCTTTATTTGATGGCTTGATTCAGTGCAATAACCGTTGTCCTTTTTGCTTTATCGATCAACAACCCCCTGGTAAGCGCCAGAGTCTCTACCTCAAAGATGACGACTACCGCCTCAGTTTTCTCTATGGTTCTTACCTAACTCTGACTAATCTGAGCCGCAAAGAGTGGGAGAGAATCGAACAGATGCGCCTCTCCCCCCTCTACGTTTCTGTACATGCTACGGAACCGGAGATTCGCCAACGCCTACTGAAAAATCAGCGTGCAGGACAAATTATTGAGCAGCTTCAGTGGCTTCAGGAGCGACGATTGCAAATTCATGCCCAAGTCGTTGTTTGTCCTGGTATCAATGATGGTATTCATTTGGAACGTACTCTGTTAGACTTGGCTCAATTCCACTCTGGTGAAGTGCCCACAATTGCCTCTATCGCCGTAGTGCCAGTGGGATTAACTCGCTTTAGACCAACAGAAGATGAATTGATAGCAGTTAGTCAAGATAAAGCAGTAGAGGTAATTGAGCAAGTACAGTCCCTTCAAGAACAATTTCGCTCTCAGCTGAATTCTAACTGTGTTTGGTTAGCTGATGAGTGGTTTTTGATTGCTAGGCAGGAGTTACCCCCAGAATCCCATTACGAAGATTACCCACAAATCGGCAATGGTGTTGGTTCAATTCGCTTATTCCTCAAACAATTTCAAGAGGCTGCAACTCGGATGTTGCCTAGCCCCTTGGGTCTCGCCTGAACTCGGGTCTCGCCGCTAACATATACGACGCCCAATATTGACTCTCTGATTCTGCAGGAGTCAACTTCCCTGTAGTTTTCTTACAAAGAATCTTTGGA
>JAAHHL010001796.1 GCA_010672185.1 Caldora sp. SIO3E6
TGTACTGATTGGGGTCACCGCTCTCTGGTTTGGTTTACACGCGACCAGCTAGGACTGAGGGCTTTAGTTCACAGACTTCTCAAAGGGGAAGAATACTCTATTCATGATGAGGATGTAATCAGGCTGGCAGAACTAGCAAAACAAAATGCAGCCAAGCTCAAAACAGTTTTGGGGAGGACTATCAACCAGAAGGATACCCCAACCAAAATTGTTGGGGAGCTGCTCTCCCAACTTGGACTATCCACTAAATCCCGTCGAAAAGGAGCTAGAGGGAAGCAAGTCAGGTACTACTGTTTAAATTGTGAAGATGTAGCTTTCAATTTCCAAGTTCTTGACCACCGAACTAGGAAGCTCCAGGAAAGGGAACGAAAACGAAGGCAACAGCAATCCGACAATGAGAGGCATCGCCGCGCACTGCAAACAAGGTACGGGATAAGTGACTCTCAATCCCCGGTGGGGCAAAGCTCACAGCCCGTAGCCACACCCCCTCAACAAAGTGTGGAGAGTAGTAATATGAGGGGGTGTGGCTACGGAGAAAATGTAAGGCACTGTACTGACAAAGATGAGTTGGTGACCCAAGAACAACTGCAAATCTTAAAGAATATAGCCTCTGAGAGCACAGAAAATAAGAGCAAGTTGAAAGATTGGGTGTTCTGGGAATTCCTTTTGGAGAGTATTGACCAGCTCAAACAATATCAGTACTGGCAAATCATTGATGATTTTGCTGCCTTCTGAATCAATAATGCCTACCCTTCAAGCTGCTGTAGGTAAAAGTCGGATATACCTCTGTAGGTCTAGACAAATCCATCAGATTTGCATATGCCCCACTGGATGCATCCGTTATATCATTTGTGAGTGGTTTTGGTGAACCATCGAAATCATGTAGAGCGTTCAAATATTGGTCGTTCCAAGAACCTAGAAGCAGTTTCACTTTACCCTGTGAAGCATCTGAAGCCAGTGGTTTAGCACGAGTCAGTTTATCGCCTAAAGGTCTTACAGCTATTGCATTAAAGCCCTGAAGTAGTCCTTTAATGTGTTCTGCATCTCTAACACCGGCTGACCCTCCCTCTTTTTCCCATCTGACCAATACCTTTTTCCCATCTGAAATGGCTGTTGAAAGTAAAAGCTGGTCTGTCTCACCAGGACTAAGTTGTGCAGTTACTAAATCCAACACATAAAACACCCCTTTGT
>JAAHHL010001797.1 GCA_010672185.1 Caldora sp. SIO3E6
TACAAAATAGTAGTGCTTGACTTCGGAGCTGTTAAAGAAATTGGTACAGCTCCGGGCACCCGCATTGGAGCTGAAGGTTATAGTGCTCCTGAACAAGACCGGGGTCAACCCGTTACTCAATCAGATCTTTATGCCATTGGTCCGACACTAATTTTTTTGCTGACAGGTCATGTACCCCTCAAATATTATCGCAGGCGGGGTTCCAGCTATGGTTTTGATGTAACCAGTGTTCCCACAATTACTCCTAAAGTACGGGAAGTGATTGAAAAAGTATGTAAACAAAAACCTAGCGATCGCTACCAGACTGCTAAAGAACTATCAGATGCTTTGGCATCTTGTTTATGAAAACTTCGACCCGTCCGGTGCGTCCGGTGCATCTGGAGTGTCAGCCTTAACGATAAGTATTTAACCGGAGATGATATCACTCCTCTGGTTCAATTCCTGCTGCTCGGAGTTGTGCCCGTAACCGCTCTACCCGCTGAGCTTCCTGTTGTGCCCGCTGAGCTTCCTGTTGTGCTCGCTCTATCCCCCATAGCAATAGGTTTCCCTGTTCATCCCACCACCTTAACCAATAACCTGTCCGATTTTCCCGCTCTCCTTGCCAAACTCCTAGGAATAGCTGCATGGATTCGATCCAATACAACCCATTTTCTGCCATGATTTGGATAGAGTAGTGACCATCCTCCTGAAGCCGATACAGTTCCAAATCCCCTGAGGTTGGCTCAAAAATTGCATAATATGGCACCTGCAACACTGCTTCGTAATAAAACCATTTACCTGGGGGATAGGTCGGTTTGCTGGAATATTCTTCTCCCACTGTTTCTGAAAGGAATTCCATCACAATGGTCGGTACAGAACCCTGTAAATGGGGTGTGTAACTTCGTTCAATCTCTTTCCTGGGGACTGTTATCTGCGCAACAAAAGCCCAGTCAGGCGCTTTCACCACGGTTTTCTCATTAACTGTTGCACAGATACCGTAGTTAGTCATGGTAAACGAAGTATCTGCCATTAGCCCTGCCTGATACAAACTATCTGTAAGGGCAGCAGCAAGGACTGGTTGATTGACGTTATCCACAGGATCATCAGGTAACTTGAAATCGTCCGGTAGCTTCTCCCATGCAACAGCTAGGGAATGGGTTTGTGGGGTTAGAGGTTGAGCAATAACCATAATTGAGAATTGAGAATCAATT
>JAAHHL010001798.1 GCA_010672185.1 Caldora sp. SIO3E6
TCACGAGTGTTTATTACCAGGTGTACAAAAATCAAGCTGGTAAATAATGAAAAATAAAATAAATACTCTCAATAAAGATATATTAAGAGTATTTAAATCTGAAATTATATTTCTCCCTATTAACAATCATGCAATAATAAAATCGATACAAAATCGATAATAGAAGTTATAAACCAAATTGGTTACCTCTACGATACTGCAAATAAGCAGCAATTAATAAGCCAGCTAATGTAACCGGTATTAAGCCTAAAACTATACCTGATAAAAGTGGTTCTACCATAGAATATTAATAAACAAAATAATAATATATAAAAAACTGTTCTTATCTAATTTTAATCAGACTTTATAGTTTCTTATTATCTAAAACCTATAGCAGCCTGCCATACAAAAGCTAAAAGCAAGAAAAAAACTGGGATAACTGGCAAAATATCTATTAGAGGACGAAACATTAAATAGGCCTCTGGCAATTTTGATAAAATTATAAGTGTAAACATAAAATATACCTCTAAAGTTAAAGTTAATATAAGTTATAAATAAAGTATAAGCAAATAAAAACATATCTATAAATATAAAAATATAGATAGTATCTAATATATATCTGAACTTTCTTCCTATTTTTTAAGGGTAATAAAAAATATGTATTTATTTAATAACAAGTATATATATTTAAGTAAGTTTTATTTAAAATATTATATATGCTTATATACTAATATATCTTACAATAATGATTAAAATATAAGTAATAAAATACATTACTATATATAAATATCCAGTAAATTAACTATGATATTTTAAATATTTACATAAGGAGTAAACCGATGACAATAGCCGTACAATTACTTGTATTTATTTTAATTTTATTATCAACTCTATTAGTTATAGGAGTTCCTGTTACCTTAGCATCTCCTGGACAATGGGAACAATCTAAAAACTTAATTTACACTGGCGCCGGAATATGGGCAGGATTAGTCATTATTACAGGCTTAGTTAATTCATTAATTGTATAAAATGTAACAATCTACATAAATATAAAATAAAATAGATATATTATAATAAAATTATGATTATATCTATTTTCTATAATAACTTGACAAAACAATAATTTAATGAGATATTTATTCTAATTAGCGGGTATAGCTCAGTGGTAGAGCGCAACCTTGCCAAGGTTGATGTCGCGCGTTCGAATCGCG
>JAAHHL010001799.1 GCA_010672185.1 Caldora sp. SIO3E6
TAGCCGAGAACTAGTTTACAGCGCAAGGGTGGAGTTGCCCTCGAACAAGTGAAGCAGGGAATAGGTTTAGCGTAAGCGCTCATACCCAATATAATGACGATCTACTCCATTTTTTTGGCCAATAATATTTATTCAATTCGTTTGGGATCATCTGGGTGTGGATGACAGCCTGCTTTAATCCATAAAGCGCGTGCTTCCTGAATAGATCGCTCTCCTTGATAACGTTCATCGTTCACATCAAGCCGATGGCAAGTCGCTCGACCGATTGGGGTAATTCCCATAATTTTGATTCCTCCCTTTATCCAAATAAAATGCTCTTCCCATTGTTGAGTTCGAGGATTAAACAGAGGAACCTCTGCTTGGGTTTCTAGATCACTACCTGCTGTAAAATTGTAACGACGTTGATTGCAACGGCTACAAGCAAGTGCCAAATTAATCACATCATCTGTACCTCCTAAAGAACGGGGTTTAATGTGGTCGATAGTAAATCGAGAGGTACTGATTTCTTCTGGGGAATGGCAATACTCGCAAAGATAGTTCGCTCTTTGTCTAACATATTTGCGAGTTACTTCGGTAATGGTCATTTTTGAGCAATTAGGAGAGAGTTTAAATAAGTAAAGAGACGATCAAGTTCGTTAATAGCATTGAGTTCCTCTCGCTCTTGTGAGGTTAAAGCATTGATTTGATTTTTTTCCAGAAGAGTTTCCAGGCGTGATTGAAGTGAGTCAGTAAATTTGAACAATGGGTGCTCGTTGACAGTTTCTACTTTAATTCCAGTTTCAATTAGGGAAGGTGGTTGAATAATAACTTGCATAACTTTGAGTTTGGTTGGTGAGTTGTGCCAATTTTTGCTTGGTTCTGGTTATGACCTCAGTGTAGCGAAAGATAAGTTATTTCTAGTTTTTGCGAGGAAGTCCTCATGAGAGGAGTAACTAATTGTCATGCAGGATGCTCAATCTGTAATGGTTGTGATGGAGAGCGCTTAGCGATCGCTGGTGTTAGTGCAGGAGCATTGGTGTCAACTTAAGGTGAAACCCTTATCCCACCTGTCGTTTAAACGACAGGCTAATAGCTCAAGTCATCTAAAGATGACTAAACTTAAGGTGAATCCGAAAAATTTGAGGCGGTACTACTTCAATTGTTTGATTGAACTTTGCCAGAGTGTAAATATATTTATGAAGTGCGATCA
>JAAHHL010000018.1 GCA_010672185.1 Caldora sp. SIO3E6
CAGAAGGCAGGAGGCAGGAGGCAGGAGGCAGGAGGCAGAAGGCAGGAGGCAGGAGGCAGGAGGCAGGAGGCAGGAGGCAGGAGGCAGGAGGCAGTCCCGATGAAAAAATTTTTTTCACCACCATGCATGAAAATCCCTCTCTCCGCGTCCCCGCGTCCCCGCGTCTCCGCGTCTCTTTCAAGTCAGGAGGGAAGACGCTTATAATACAAATTCAATGCACCAAAACTTGCTCTAAATCATCCATACTAAAGTACTGCCCCGGTTTAGCCTGAGTCAGGTTTTGGGCTATGGTAATTGACTCGTTTCCTGGTTCTCCAAAATCCGACAGTACGATCGCTGCCTCACTGAAATCTTCATCCTTCGTCAGGTCATTATAGGTCACAATACAGGTCATCCCCGCAGCCGTAGCCGCCAGCAATCCATTCCGCGAGTCTTCTACTACTAGGCAGTTGGCAGGGTCTAAGTTTAATTGGGCAACAGCTAAATTGTAGACATCTGGGGCGGGTTTTTTAGCTTTAACCATATCCCCAGCAAACACCCCAGCGAATTGATTAGCCAGTTCAACCCCCATAACCTGATAGAGTACTGCTTCCACAGAAGCGATCGCAGAAGTCGAACCAACTGCTAGGAGCCAACCGTTGGCTAAAGCTGCCTCCGCTAGCCGTTTGATGCCTGGACGACCCGGTATTGCACCGGAAGTGATTAACTCTTTGTAAATTGCACTTTTGCGCTTGTGCCAGCCGGTGACAATATTCCACCATGCTTCTTCCGACTCCGGTACAGGATAGACAGCCCGGAAGTCGTCATCTTGCCCTAAGCTAAACATACGCTCCTTGCCGCCGCCAATTTTTACCTTCTCGGCATATTGCTCAAGGCTCCACTGCCATTTTACGCCATTTTCGCGCCACATTTGGTTAAAAGCAACTAAGTGCCCATCTCGCTCAGTGTCTGCCAGCACACCATCGCAATCAAAAATCAGTGCTTTGTTCATGCTTTTCCTTCGCTGCCAAACAAATTATAGTAATACTGCGCTAATTTGATCACGTCACTACGTACAGCCCCAATCAATTTTAGGGGGTTGTACTCCGTGGGACGTTCTTCGAGATAGGTGCGGAAGCTATCAGCGTAGCCTTGCTTGAGTGCAGTTGAAATATTGACTTTAGCTGTACCGAGACTAATCAGCCGTTGAAAGACATCATCAGTTAAACCACTGCCACCGTGCAATACCATGGGAGTATTAGTAGCCTCCACTACTTGTTTCATTCGCTCGTAGCGAATTTCTGGTGTCGCTTTGTAGAAACCGTGTGCCGTGCCGATGGCGGGAGCATAGCAGTAAATACCAGTTTCCTTGACAAAAGCGATCGCTTTTTCCACAGGTATCAGTTGCCCTTCTGTCTCGCTCCCTACCTCGTCTTCCACTCCAGCTACAGCGACTACTTCCCCTTCTACGTGGGCACCGTACTGAGTCGCATATTTGGTGATTTCTTGAGTTGTCCGAAAGTTTTCCTCAAAGGATAATTCTGAGCCATCAAACAGTACTGAGTTCCAACCTAACCGGAGACATTCTTTAGCCACTTCCGGTTCAGGGCAGTGATCTAAGTGGAGGGCGACAGGTACGGAGACTCGCTTAGCCATGTTGCTAAACATCTCCTGGATCACTTTGGCTCCCCAGAATTTAATGGTTTTAACCGAAATTTGAATAATTAAAGGGGAGCGAGACTCCTCAGCCCCTTTAATTAAGCCATCCATCGTAATATCATCAACTGCATTAAATGCAGGAACACCGTACCTATTTTCAAAGGCAGGGTTCATAATCTCTGGTAGGGTAACAACCGTCATAATTCTCTCTTTCTTGCTCTGGAAAGCATTTTAAGAATTATACTTACTTTACCCGGGTTGCTAAAACTCCCACGAGCAAGTGGTGGCTATATTCCACGTACTCCCACTGGCAGGATGCCAGTTCCACAATGAATATGTAGTGAAAGAAACATTCTTTGCTTCTGCCTCCTGCCTCCAATGTTACCTACGAGAAGATCTTTGAGCAGGAAAAGCACCAGGCTGGACTGTTATTTGGATATCTTGGCGATCGCGGCGCAACTCTAGTTGTAAGTTACCACCTACTTGAGAGTTTTGTACAGATTTTTGGAGCTCACCCACCTCTGAAATTGACTTACCCTCGATTTTGGTAATCAGATCACCCTCCTGAAGTCCGGCTCTATCAGCTGGTGAGTTAGGTACTACTTGAGCAATTAACACCCCTTCGGAATCCTCGAGCCTGAAATCAGTTCTACGATTAAACTCTTCTTTCAATTGAGGAGTCAAAGTCACCATGTGGATACCGAGATAAGGATGTTCTGCTTTCCCGTTAGTAATCAACTGCTCAGCAATCTGTCGAGCAGTATTGATGGGAATAGAAAAGCCTAAACCTTGAGCTCCCTGAATAACTGCTGTGTTCATACCAATCACTTCACCGGAGGCATTGAGCAGAGGTCCTCCAGAGTTACCAGGATTGATCGCAGCGTCGGTTTGGATAAATTCGACTCGCTTATCTTCAACACCTACTTGAGAGCTAGAACGACCAGTACCGCTCACGATACCAGTAGTTACTGTATTATCCAAACCTAGAGGATTACCGATCGCGATCGCCCATTCTCCAGATCTAAGTTGATCAGAATCCCCTAGAGCAACAGTGGGGAGGTTATCTCCTTCAATTTTAATGACGGCAACATCTGTCAGAGAGTCAGTTCCTATCACTTTCCCCTCAAAACTACGACCATCTTTGAGCACAACTTCTACTGTATCAGCACCGTCAACAACGTGAGCATTAGTGAGCAGCTGACCATCTTTATTGATAATAAAACCACTACCTGTACCCTGTTCTACTCTCTGTGATGGTTGCTGAGGGGCTTGGGAGCCAAAAAAGCGATCGAAGAAGGGGTCATTAAAGCGATCAGGAACTTGACGGTTTCTGCTAACTCTTCTAGAAGCATTAATTCGCACTACTGCCGGTCCTACTTGGTCAACCACTTTCGTAATAAAATTGGAGTCTTGATTCAACAAGGATCTAGCAACTACAGGGGCTGCAAATACACCAGAGGAGGTTTCGGTATCAGATTCAGCGGAAAAGGGTGAGTTACTAGCTAGTAAATAACCACCGGAAAAGGTAACACCGGTTCCTAGCAACAGAAGTGATAAATAAGTAAGTGTTTTTTTCATTTGTTGTTTGTTGTTGGTTGTTGGTTGTTTGTTGTTGGTTTTTGGGAATGGGGAATGGGGAATGGGGAATAGGGAATGGGAGATGTACCTCACAGATTCGAGAACTGCTATAATACCCTTCTTTCCAATGACCAATGACCAATGACCAATGACCAATGACCAATGACCAATGACTAATGACCAATGACTAATGACTAATGACCAATGACCAATGACTACAATTATTAAGGTAGACATTCCTTGTGACTTTCTGGTGACAGCCATGTTGAGATGGCGTGAAATTTATCGATGTTGTTATGGCATCTTGTTATAGCGGTAGCCACAAAGGTTAGATCATATTAAATGACTGAAATGACGGAAGATCAATAATTAACCTTCTGCCTTCTGCCTTCTGCCTTCTGCCTTCTGCCTTCTGCCTTCTGCCTTCTGCCTTTTACTATACTGTTAATTAATAATTACTCGGTTAACAGAGAAATTCCGGACGCTGTGACTGAGTTTGCTGAAGTTTTGCGTCTAAAGTCTGCCATTCTTGGTGTTCCAAGAGCTTAATCATTTGGTCAAGGTTGTGGCGATAGGAAGTGAGCGATCGCAACAATGCTTCCCGATTATAACGCGCCATCATCACTCCTAACTCTGGATTCCCTCCCCCAACTCGACTGGTATCTCGAAAGCCAGAACTACTCAAGAGTTGTGCTAATTTTAACACCCCTGGGTTGGTCTCACTCATACAGGCATCAATCAGGTTAGCACTAACCATTACTGGTAGGTGAGAAATCCAAGCAACTGCTTGGTCATGTTCTTGCGGACAACAGAGGTAGACTTTGGTAGTGAGCGATCGCACAATCTCTTCGACAATTTTTACCGCTGTTGCTGGAGTTGTTTCCACCGGAGTCAACACATAAGGATTACCAGCAAATAAGTTGGACTGAGCAGCTTCAATACCACTATCTGCTGTTCCCGACATCGGATGTCCTCCCACAAAATTAGACCACAGGGGAGCAACTTGCTCCACTACTGCCTGCTTGACTGAACCAACATCAGTGAGAATGGTTTCTGGGGATAGATAGGGGATAAGCTGCTGCACAACTGGCGCGATCGCAGCGATTGGTGTACAAATAAAGACTAGATCCACCTGAACCAGTAACTTTAGATCAATGCTGGCGTGATCCACTACACCACGCTCTAGAGCTAATTGGCAAGTTCGCTCTTGACGAGAAACTCCCCAAATTTGGTGACCCAATGCTCTCAAATCCAACGCTAGTGAGCCACCAATTAACCCTAGTCCTACAATCCCAATATTCATCAGTTTTATGCCGCTGAAGACTATATCAGAGACTACCAAGAATTTCTCGATATTGCCCATTCAGTGAGGGAGTGTGGGGAGTGTGGGGAGTGTGGGAAGTGTGGGAAGTGTGGGAAGACAAAGGGAATTAATGCCTAAACTAATAAAGAAGACCCATTGGTAGCGGGTTTAGGACTTGGGTTGCGATTGCATCTGTAGGATACTCTAAGATGTCCGACTTCTTCAAGAAGTCGGACATCTGAACATCGGCATTGCACTACCATAGTGAATCAGTGCTAGAGAAAGTGCCGTCAAGCTTGAGATGGGAAGTTTACCAAAGATGCAACAAAAAAAAGCCCTATTTTTCTTATTACCCTTTTGCTTTCTGCTGTTTGGGGGAGTACTAATGAGTTGTGGCAAATTAACTCGCTCTGGTGTGATGGGTATCAATGTCAGCGATCATTCTGTGGATGTCACAAGAATCGGTGATATCCCACAAAATCAAAATGCTAGTGCCACGGTTCATCTTCTAGGAGAAGTGGTGACTAAAGCACCTTTTTTAGGAAGCGGTGCTTATCAACTCAAGGATGATACTGGTACAATCTGGATTGTTACTAACCAAACCCTCCCTGAAGTTGGTGATGGCATTTTGCTTAAAGGTCAGCTAAAATACCAAAGTATTCCCATTGGTGGACAAGAGTTAGGGGAGGTCTATATTGAGGAACAAGAGCAGTTGGAAAGAAATGCAGGCTCAACCAAACAGTCTTTTCTTCCTGATTCTCCTCAAAAGAGCTTAAACTACTCATGAACCATCAACCAATTGAAGTAGCGATTGCTATTCTCTACACCTCAGACCAATTTCTCATGCAACTCAGAGATAATATTCCTGGCATTGTCTATCCTGGTTGCTGGGGTTTGTTTGGTGGTCATCTAGAAGCTGGAGAGTTACCAGAGACAGCAGTAAAGCGAGAATTGATAGAGGAAATTAACTATACCCCACCATCACTAATACCATTTCGTCGCTACCTCAATCCAGAGGTAATTCGTCATGTCTACCATGCTCCCCTGACAGTTGAGCTAAATGAACTGGTACTAGGAGAAGGCTGGGATATGGGTTTATTAACCTTAGAGGAGATTCAACAGGGTGAGTTTTACTCAGAAAATGCCGGACAGGTGAGACCTCTGGGGTCTATTCACCAACAAATTTTACTCGATTTTATTGATAGTTTAAATAGGTGTTAGGTGTTAGGTGGTAGGTGGTAGGTGGTAGGTGGCAGGTGTTAGCGAATTTTCCACGAAGGTGCAAGGAAATTGAGCCAAAAAATACAAAAACATTGGACTAGTTTGACTTTAAAATGATTAAAATCCAGTTATGGTAAAGCTTACACCCTTNTCACTTACTAGTCAAGTTGCCTTTACTAGCAATAATGGCCAAAGACAAACCCATTATCCCCTTCCTACTAATCAGAAAGTCATTATTGGGCGTAATCCCCATATCTGTCAGATTTTGCTCCCAGATGACCACTGTTGGATTTCTGGACATCACGCCGAAATTCGGCTGGTAAGCAATTCTACTAATAGTACTGCTAGCCCTAGCTGGGAAATTTGTGACTTTAACAGTAGAAATGGTAGCTATATTAATAGTCAACGTCTACAAGGATGCCAGATTTTGCACTCAGGCGATCGCATTATTCTTGGTGCTGCAACCCTAAACGAAAACAGTGCAGAGTTCATTTTTGAGTGTCAATCTGATGTAGAGTCTGAAGATGACGGTTTCGACAGCCAACTAGTTGATTGTGACATCTTCTGCCTAGTGGTTGAACCTCAGCCACTGCTGACAGTTGAGGAAAAGTGGTTGCTCCAAAAAGCTACTGAGGCAGAAATTGCCAAAATAGCCGTTATTGTAGAAATTCCAGAGTCTGATAGTCAGGTGGCGAAGCAAGGAGAAGCTAAAGCGACTGAAATTGACACCTTCCTTAGGGGTCAATTTCCTGGAATTTCTTTGGAAGTGACTCCTTTACTGTTGCAACCCTTCTATCCTGATGCTCAAGAAGTTGAAATTGAACCTACTTTCCAGAAACAACTGGATAAGTTGGCGCAATCTCTGGAAACTTTAATTAAACGCAAGCCAGAAGATATTCTCGCTCAGCGTCTGGATGCCAAAGTCGGAGTTCAGCGCTCTCGGATTGAGCAAGTATTTAATGCTCAAGTAGCAGCTTTGAGGGAAAAGCTGGAGCAAGCAGAATCAGAAGTCGAGGCATTAGGGCAGGTGGCACTGAAAGAGCAGATGAAGAAAGCACTCAAGAAAGTGGAGAGCGAAAAAGAGTTATTGTTCAAACAAATTAAAAACGAAATTAATCAGTCAAAAGCAGCTCTATTAGATCCATTTAGACAAAGTGGTATTCTGGCTAATATTGAACAATTTACCAATCAGCTAGAACCATCGGTGACTCCTCGGAAAGGCTTTCGTTATCTACACCTAGAAGTAGCTAACAGTAATAATCCCAACAGTGTTTACCAAGGAGCAGTTGAACTGTGTCAAACTGAATTAAGTAGATGGGCAACTACAGAATGGCAGCGTATTTGTACTAGCTATGGCGGAGATGGTTTAAATGGAATGCTCCGAAGAAGTTATGCCACACTAAATTTCATCCCACCTCTGGACTTATCTCATACTTTATTTCAGCCTCCCAAAAGTATGACATTTCAGCACATACTGCAAGCTTCGGTGGTAAGACCAAATTGTGAGACTCGATACAAACAACCAAGTCCGATAGGTTACTTGTTTAAAAATCTCAAGGGACAAATTATCTCGGTAGTGGGAACAATTATCCTGGTTGGAGGTATCTTTATTCCCCAAGGCTCAGATATCAAAGCAATTTTAGTCTTGGTACTAGTACCAATTTTTTGTGTAACTACTTTTATTTCCTATCACCAAGATAAAGTAGCCAAGGTGGAAGATGCCACTGAAAAGTTGAAAAAAGAGACGAATGGCTACTATCAGGGATTCACCAAAAATTTAGTTGATAAGCTGGTACAAAGTCTAGGTTTTACCTTAGAAGCAGAGGAACGTCGCCTCAAAGAAATGCTAGTAGCTGTCGAGGAATTATATGCAACTCATATTGCTGAGCTAGAAAAAGCGCAACAAGCCATCAAGGCTCGTATCACTCAATACTCTCAGCAGCAAAAAGTTATGGATACTGTTTTTCAGAAGTTAAAACGGCTTTAGAGCGGAGGAGCTGAGGAGCTGGGGAGCTGAGGAGCTGGGGAGCGGAGGAGCTGAGGAGCTGAGGAGCTGAGGAGCTGAGGAGCTGAGGAGCTGAGGAGCTGGGGAAGAAGAGAGAACTGATAATTTTTGGATACAACGCTCAAGAAATCCCACCCAAAATTAGGACAAGCATCTTGCTTACTTTCTTCAATTCCCAATTCCCAATTCCCAATTCCCAATTCCCAATTCCCAATTCTAAATTCTAAACTATCCCAAATAAAATACTTTTGAGGTCTTCAAGTATCCCAGTTGCTGCCTTTAAGCCTATATTTAAGGTATCGGCAGTATCCACCAGAGAGTCTTTAGCTGTCACTACAGTATCACTAGTTGTATCAATCCGGTTGCTGAGTTGTTCTATCAGTTGCTTTAATTCCTCAACCTTCCCCAGTAATTGTTCCATGTTCTCTCTCTGAAATTGACTAACCTGCTCCAGTGAATCTTGTGCAGATTGTTCTGCGGATTCTCCTAGGTCTTGTAACTTAATAGTTAGTTGCTCTACAATGCCTTCCAAATCCCCAGTAAACTCACTCACTTTCCCCGTCAGCTCAGGCAACGATTCAGCAATATAAGCTTGTAGATTCTCAGTCTGATCCTCAACTTCTGACTGGTGGGTTTCCAGTTCACTATTGATTTCGTTGAGTAAGTATTCTTCTGTCTGAGATAAGCTTTCTTCCAGTTCTGATTCTAACTCCCCTGCCTTCTCCTGGAAAGAAGTAAAAGACTCTTCAACTTCCTGGAAAGACTCTTCTAATTCTGGGGTTATTACCTCTACCTGTTCACTAAAAGTGGTAATTGCAGCTTTGGTTTCCTCTAATTCCTGATCGATCTCATTGTGAGCTGTTTCAATTTTACCCTTGAGTTGTGCGATCGCGTCATTAATTTGCTGTCTTTCCCCTGCTAGTTCTTCCTTCGCATGACTAATTCGCTCCAGCAACCCTTGAGCTCGATCATTCAAGGTATTCCAGTCAGCTTCTACCTGCTCCGAAACACTTGCTATTTGCTCTTGCGACTCTGCCAAAGTTTCTTGAGCTTGCTCTGCTCCCTCCAGCACTGCTGTCAGTTTCACAACTGCTTCATTCGCTATTACACTTAATTCAGCCATAATTAACTCAAAACTACTTATTTCTTACTTTTTAGGCAGGAGGCAGGAGGCAGGAGGTAGAAGGCAGGAGGCAGGAGGCAGGAGGCAGAAGGCAGGAGGCAGGAGGCAGGAGGCAGGAGGCAGAAGGCAGGAGGCAGAAGGCAGAAGGAGCCAAGGGAAACTGACGTGTTTCTCATCTTCTTTTTCGACGTGGAATTTTATCCTATTCCCAATTCCCAATTCCCCAATTCCCAATTCCCAATTTCCCAATTCCCCAATTTCCCAATTCCCAATTCCCCATTCCCAATTCCCAATTCCCCATTCCCAATTCCCCATTCCCCATTCCCCGCGTCTTCGATACTTAAACCGAAACTCCAGCACTATCAGCCGCTTCATTAACTGATTCAATGCCATCTTGAAGAGGTCCAATTAATCCTCCTAAAAGATCAAACAGTGGTTCTATTAGTTCACGCTGAGAGGCAGCGTCTTCTCTAGCGCCTGTTAACTTGTCAGACATTCCTTGAATTGTCTGTGCCACTTCCTTAATAGCACCCTCCGCTAGTTCTTTCAGTTCACCTTCGATGCTATCTTGAGTGTCACCAAGCAAATTATCAGCCTTATCTCTGACAACTTCACTAGCAATATTGGCCAACTTAGCTTCAAATTCCTCTTGCTGTTCACCAAATTTAGCTAGCATCTCCTGAATTTGAGCGATTACTTCTTCATCAGATTCTTGCACTCCATTCGCCAACGCTTCCATCTGCTCACTTGCTGTAGTTTTAGCCATTTCTATCTTTGCTTGTAGCAAGCCAATACTTTGACTAACCGTCTCCTGTGCTGTCACCAATTGTTCTTGACTAGCCTGGAGTTTTGCTTGTGTTTGAACTAATTCAGTTTGAGCTTCTTCTTGTGCTGTTTCTACCGTAGTATTGCTTTCCTCCATCTGCTCGTTAAGCATTGTCAGCTTTTCTTGGGTAGACTGGAGCTCATTAGCAAGCTGCTCTTGTGCTTCTTTAATGGAGTCTTCGAGAGCATTGACATCACTCTCTACTTCTGTAATCATTCCCTCCATTTCAGTTTGTTGATTGTCTACCTCCTGCTGTAATTCACCGAGTTCTGCTGTAATCTGGGTGATTAATGTTTCAATCCCAGTCTGCTTTTCTTGCAAATTAGTCTCTAAATCTGCCACAGCTTCCTGTACTGCCGTTGCTTCTTGGACGATATTGCTCAATTGTTGGGGAGCTAGTGCTACCATCTGAGCTAGTGAGTTATAGATATCATTCATTGTTAGGTATTAGGTTTTGTATAATTTCAATTCTCTGCGTCTTTTTCCCTCATCCTCCCTAAATTGAGTTAAAAGATACTGAATACCGCGCTTAAGGCTCCTGTTAATGCCTTAGCTACTACCAATTGCGGTAAGATAGGAGCCAAAGAAGTAGTTAAAGAAGTTCCCAGTTGCATCATTATCATATTCTCAGCTACCTCTTCAACCATTGCCCGCACAGCATCTTCAACCGCATCCTGGAAACTGTCTTCTAGTTCCTCACGAAGTGAATCTTTACAGTGATTGCCAACATCTGACATAATTTCGGAACTGCGCTGTTTTAACTCATCAGCAATTTCCTCAGTTTGAGAGCTGAAGTTACTGTACATTGCTGTCAAGGTACTTTCAAAATTACTGAAGTTATCGGTAACTTCTGCCATTTGGCTTTGGCTTAGTTGTGTACTTAAGTCACCCAGAAAGTTTTCTACATCTAATTGATGAGTTTCTCCAATCTCTCTACTCAGTTGCCCGAAGTCAGCTTCTGCCTCAGTCTGCAAGGTTTCAGTTTGCTCCTGGATCTGAGACAAGGCGAGAGCAAAATTTTCAAAGAATTGATTAGTTAGTTCTTGTGTTTGCATCAATTTCGACTCTTGCTCAGAAATAGCATCCTTAACAGTAGTAAATGCGGTTTTGACCACTTCTAAATCCCCATTCAATTCCGTGCGACTATTGTTGATTTCTGACTCGAAGGTACTGTGAGTTTCTTCAAGAGACTCGGTAGATTCAGTTAACTTTCCTTCTGCCTCGGAGGTCGTTTGTTGTAGTGCCTCAATGGTAGCAATAATTTCTTGCTGATGACTCTGGAGATTGTCCTCACTCACTTCCAAGACTTGTCCCAAATCAGATAAAGCTGTATCTACAGTTTCCGCTGTCTGATTTAGAGCCTCGCTCTCAGATTCAATTTCTTCACAAACTGCATCGAGTTGGTCGTAAGCTTGATCTAGTACATTCAGAAGCCCTGTTAAATTCTCAGCAGCTTCCTCAATATTTTGACCAAATTCTTCGGCACTTGCCATATTTACTAACCTCCTTTGGCATTAGTATCACCTGGTTATCCTAGTAAGTCTTGTACTGTGTTCAACACACCCAAAACTGGATAGATCACTTCTATGACATCATTAATCTGGTCGATAATCTCCCCAAGCTTACCGCCTAATATTTCCTGGGCAGAATCACTGGCACTACTCAAAGTTGATAAACCTTCATTTAATTCCTCAGTTGCATCAAAAAGCTGACTCTGTACATCCTCTGTAAACTTCTGAGTAAGATTATTAACTACTTCACTCGCAGTAGAGTCGAGTACAGTTTCTAAACTAGTCTGCTTATTGGTACTCTCCTCAATCAGAGTACTGAAGTCTGTTATGACAGTTTCTAGCTTGACTGTCACTTCAGATTCAAGAGTAGTAAACTGCTCTATCAAAAAAGTCTGGCGTTCCTTTAAACTATCTTTAGCAGTATCCACCAATGAACGAAACTCCTCAACACTGCTGCTAGCAGTTTCTCCTTGACTACCTGCCTCTGTTTCTGACTCCTGAATCTGTTGAGAGAATTGAGAGAGGTTAGCCTTAGTTGCCTCTGCTTGAGCCTCCACTTCTGAGAGCATTGCTTCGGCATCACTCTTCAAATCATCCAACTGGTTTTTAATCTCACCAATCCTTGTTTCTACTTGGTTATCCAATTCATCAACTTTTTGCTGTAAACTGTCCAGGTTTTCTTTAGCAGCCTCTAATTCACTCTCCAGCTTTTGCTCAGCAGTATCCAAAGCATCATTAAAGGCTGCAAATTGGTCTTGAGTTTCTTCGCTAGTAGAACTAAGATTAGTAATTAATGTTTCAATTGATTGGTCAAATTGGCCTAAATCACTAAGCGCTCGGTCAGTTTCAACAGACAGAGCTTGAATCCTCGCCTCATTTTGGTTAATTAGGTTGTTTACGCTCCCAATGTCCGCCATTACCCTCCCAGTCCTGTGAACTAAGTACAAGCCTTAATGGTTTTTTTTTCAAGGTTTATCTGTTACATCAGGACAGTTTTATGATTCTCCTCAATTAGCTTCCCCAATTAGCGTAAAAGCTGCCCAATTTTTCGGCTCACGATATACTAGCTTTACCCAACTGTTGCTTAACAGCAGTTTCCGTAGCTTGGTTACCGATAAGGGATTGGGTATTTAATAGAGGTGCGATCGCTTTTGCTTCTCGTTCAGCACCAGGGAGTGAGGGTAACTGCTGCGGCTTTTCTCCTGGACTACCCAGCTCTCTCAAGGCACTACTGGACCGACACAGCTAAAATGGTAGTTTAGGGAGCTGAGGAAGCTGAGGATCTCTTAGTTAGGCTGGGCATTAGTTAGCATTTTCCAGGATCTGGAGGAATGCTATATCAGAGTAAGGTAACTTTGATCAACAAGATGGACGGAATATTTTCTCAAATAAACCCGGGTGATGTTATTGCTTTTTCAGGTAATGGGCTAGATTCCAGGATTATTCGATGGTTTACTCGCTCTCCCTATAGTCATGTTGGTATTGTTTTGGACAATAAATATCCCAATAAGCAAGGTGAGGATATCCTCATTGCAGAGTCCACAACTTATACAATAGTTCCAGATTTTCAGGAACAGAAAAGTTTAAAGGGAGTTCAAGTGCATTGGCTGAGTCATCGGCTCGATTTCTATAAAGCTTGTGGACGAGCATGGTGGTTTCCGCTAGAGCAACAGTTATCTCATGATATAATCTCTCAAATGCAATCATGGTTATGGCATCTTTATGAGAGCCAGACTCCCTTTTCCACTCGTAAGAGTATAGGTGCTTGGTTGGCGAAAAATAAATATTTTGATGCGGAAGGCAAGAAAAAATTATCTCAAAGTTCAGCGGGTTTGTTTTGTTCTGAATTGGTTGCCGAAGCTTTACAAATAGCAGGGATTATTGACTCTAAACTGAATCCTGCTGCTCATACACCGGGAGATTTGGTTAACCTTGAATGTTTTCGAGAACCAACTTTAATTTTACCCTAAGTATAGCAACTGCCAAGGCGATTAGGACAAGGGGCTTAGGACAAGGGGGTGAGCGAAAAAAAGGGTGGGGAGCGGAGGAGCGGAGGAGCGGAGGAGTTGGGGAGCTGAGGAAGAAGAGAGAACTGATAATTTTTGGATACTTAGCTAGGAAATCCCACCCAAAATTTCGTTCACCCAGGACAAGGGGCTTAGGACAAGGGGCTTAAGCCCCTTGTTAACTTGTCTGACCTAAGAATGTCTTAACCGTACTGGCGACTGTTATAGTGGCGTGACACAGCTAAAATGTAGGTTGGGTGTAAGGAGTGAAACCTAACCGATATGCAAGGAGTGTTGGGTTACGCTATCGCTACACCCAACCTACTTATTCCACTTTTAAGGAGAGGTAATTATCAATTATCAATTATCAATTATCAATTATCAATTATCAATTATCAATTATCAATTATCAATTATCCATTATCAATTATCAATTATCAATTATCCATTATCCATTATCAATTATCCATTATCCATTATCCATTATCCATTATCAATTGTCCATTATTAATTAGTGAATACTTCCAGAAATGTGCCATCATCAATCATTCTCGAAAAAAGATGCTCTTTTGCTTCCTGTTCAGATATTTGTGCTCCGCTGTTCCAAAACTCCTTAACTCTTTCCTTCAGAGCAGTAGAGACTTGCTTATAGGTAGTTTTTTTCGACTTTAAGTAATCGGCAAAGATATCCTTACAGATGTCTGCATAAGACCTATCGTTAGAGAATTCTTTCAAGAATAATTTTTTCTTGTGGGGCTCGGAGTTAGCTATGTTAATCGATTGCTCGACTAGAACCTTAATCGGCTCATTGCTATTTTCTGATAGTTTTTTAATTACCCTATAGATATTGTATAAACTATCTGCTTCTGATCTTGGAGAACCATATCGTCTTGATTTTTCCCAGGCTGCGACAAAGTAGCAAAGTATGGGAATCAGAGCTGAGTCTCGGAACTTGACGTTTTTATCTACTGATAATTTTGACCAGAGCCTTTCTCCTTCAGCAATGAGAATATGGTGGTTAGAATTGTAGGAAGTAAATCGAACTCTAGGTTTAATTAAGAGTTTTTTGGCAGATTCAATCAGCTGCTCAGCGGCTTCCTGCTTCCCGATACGAGAGCAAATTCGACTGGCATAACACAGGGAACGAGCTGCTCTCTGACGGTATCCAATCTGAGCTGAGTAGTGACTGGCTTTGATTAGTTTATCTATGGCACTTTTCAGGTATTTAATTTCCTTAGAAGGGCAGACATAAAACTCTGCTAATCCCAGCATATGCAAAAATAAACTTGCCGCCAGATAGACATCAAAGTCGATAATTCCCGTATTATTTTTCTCCGCATACTCTGATAATTCTTTGATGGGGTCTTGTAAAATCTCAATGGATGGTACGGAACGCCATTCTCGGTTCCTCAGAAAATTATGCTTATCCGCCAGAAGGTCGAAGAGCATCCGTGAAGATTCATATAAAATAGTTGTTGGTACTAGATGACGACCGCTGGTCATTGCTAGTTCGCCACGATATAGTTTGTTCCTTAGGTCAACTAACTTTTGGTCTGCTTTTTCTAGTTGGCCTTGACTCAGATAAGCATAGATGAGAGTGGTTTGGGCTAGTAAATTTTTTGTGTCTAGGCGTGTCCGATAATTATTAAGATATTTTCGGAGTTTCTTAGGTTGTCCTTGAAGCAATAGATTCTGTTTAAGGTTTTCGATATCCTGGACAAGCTCTTTAGTCTCATTGATGAGCTTATTGATTTTTTCTACAACCAAATTGGTTGCTTGTCTCTCTCTAGGTAAGGTATCTATACTATCACCTACAGTTTTTTCATGCTCTCCATAGTTGTAGACACTATCGATATAGATATAGAGGTTTTGATACACCTGGGCATTTCTACCGCAAATATCGATAAATTCGGATAAGGTTTCACCATCATTGAACTGTTCCGAGAACCAACTCAAGGCAGCAGAAGCAGTTGTCTGTAAAAAACCCAAAATTGCATTTTGCTCAACCCATAGTCCTTGATAGATTTCATTTTCTTCATCAATCAGTGTGGTGGAGATTCGGGTTAAGCTGTCGGTTCTATCTCCTAAAGAACGCATAAATAAGCCCCCTAATTTGAGGACTCTAGAACCATCTGCCAGTAAAGATTCAGAAAGGAAGTACCCCAATCCATTAGACAAGGCAACTAGGATAGATTCCAGGTGCGTACAGGTACAGGCGTAGCTAAAGGTAGCTCGTTTGGATTCTTCTCCCTTGGTATGAGCTTGGTTGATATCTGTGATGTTAAAGGTTACTGAGGCATCGATAACGGAGGGAAAGGCAGGAAGTAGTTGTTGTTTTGGTAGGGACTCTGATGATTGGTGTGCGTGAAGTTCTTGTTCCGCTTGTCCACATAATCGAGCTATATCTATTACTGTTGGCTCAATTTTTGCTTCTTCTGGTAGGGAAAATGATATAGTACGGAACTGGCAGTCGATTGCTTCAAAGTCGAGGTTAAAAGTACGGAACTGTTGGTTTTCCAGTATTCCTTGGTAAAGCTCATAAAGCTCATCAACACAGAACTTGACTTTACCAAAGTAGACGAATTTATCAATTTGCTGGATATAGCGCTTGGTGGCTCTACTATTACTCCAAGCTTTCAGGTTTTCTTCAGGCCATTTCTTCGCTTCAGCAATACTATAGTAACTTTTCTCGTCATTCTTGCTCTCTAGGGGAGAACCACCCCGGTCTAAAATTAAGTCGATAATATCATCTACCAGTCGGCTGAGGACAGTACTATCCTGAATCCAAGGTCCTTCGAGACGGGAACGGATACGCTCAAAGCTGGGGTTTTTGCTTAAGGTTGAGCGAAAACCAGCGGCTTCGAGTAGTTCATCCAGGGTATGGGTTTCTCTTCGACGAAATTGCTCATCTTGATCTTGAGTTAAATAATCCCACAACTCCAGAATATTAGCTCGGTCGATCGGTAACCCTGTAGCAGGATTTTTAATGAACTGGTAATACTTTTGTCGGCTAACTCCCAGACCAATTGCTAGGTCATCATTATTACATCCTATCTTACCTTTGAGGTCTTTTAATTTTTGCGCAAAGCTCTTCCAGCCTTCTTGCTGCCGATTTCGATGAATGCTAGATCCACTGGCATTAGCCATGACGAATCCTCCAGTGAGTGATTAAGATATCGTGATTCACAACCTAATATTCCATACTTAAGCCTGCCACAAGGAATTTTTGGAAGAAGGCAGGAGGCAGGAGGCAGGAGGCAGAAGGCAGGAGGCAGGAGGCAGGAGGCAGGAGGCAGGAGGCAGGAGGCAGGAGGCAGGAGGCAGGAGGGAGGAGGCAGGAGGCAGGAGGGAG
>JAAHHL010000180.1 GCA_010672185.1 Caldora sp. SIO3E6
TCCCATCTTGAATCGGATACTCTGACGACAGGGGACAGATTTCCAGAGCAATTAGGGCATCCAACGGTTGATTCTGAGTAAAGTAAAGAGCTCCAATTGCTCCCACCTCTTCTTTAGCTGATGCGACTAAATAAGTATCAACCACTGGAGCCTTTAACTGTTCCGCTAGAGCCAAGAGAATTGCCACAGATGCTTTATTATCTAAAGTATAGCTAGCAATGTAGTCCTTGAGCCGTATTGGTCTCTTGCGATGTTTACCAACCACCATGCGGGTTCCCGGTCTTATTCCTGCTGCTGCGAGTTCTTCATCTGTACATTTGGTTTCAATCCAGACATCCTTCCACATCACTGGCTGATTTTCCTGCTGCGCTTTTTGGGGAGATTCATGGGAAACGTGGCGGGAGCCAAAGGACAGAATACCACTAATGGTTTGTTGATCCCCCAATAAATCTACTACTCCCTCGCCATAAACCCAGGGAAAAGCTCCCCCCAATTGACGGACTTCTAAACGTCCCTCGCTACCTACAGTTTTAACAATGCCACCAATTTCATCTTTGTGAGCAGTCACTGCAATTGCACCTGCTTGCTTGCCAGGAATTTTGGCGATTATATTTCCTGAGTGATCTTGCCAAGCTTCTACTCCCAACTCTTGCAACCGACTGAGTAGGTACTGATCAACTTCTCCTTCTACACCACTGGGGGAATGGTGCAGTACTAGCGTTTCAATCCTGGTAAACAGCTGGTCGTAAGCTTCTTGGTTCATTGATAATTGACAATTGATAATTGATAATTGATAATTGACAATTGATAATTGATAATTGATAATTGATAATTAATCAATCCGGTTTAAAGCCTTTCCTTTTAAGGAGAAAAACTGTCCTTGAGATCTCCTTATGTTCAGTCAAGCAAGGCTTTAACCTTCTTGTAATTATTCATTATTCATTATTCATTATTCATTATCCATTATTCATTATCCATTATCCATTATCCATTATCCATTATCCATTATCCATTATCCATTATTCATTATCCATTATCCATTATTCATTATTCATTATTCATTATCCATGATTAATTAACGAAAGTGGAGCTACTTTCCTCCTCCTCATAAAAAAAGTAGGCTTCACCGGAAGCGACGGGGAAGCCTCACTTCAACCCTGACCACTAAAATAACTATGCAGCTTCGATCGATTTTTTACAACCTAGGTCAAGGTTCTTGAACACCGAACCTAATAATTAACCTTGAATAAGTATTCAAACTCAACTCTCGCTTGGGTTTGAGCAACTGAAAAACTACCTGAGGCGGGAAAAATTTGGTTAATCTTAAAGTTGTTAAGAACCTTAAATTAGGATCTAAATGTCTTAACTTAGGATTTAGAATATTAACTTGGGCTATAAAGATATTAACTTGGGCTATAAAGATATTAACTTGGGCTACAAAGATATTAACTCAGGCTACAAAGATATTAACTCAAGATGGTCAAATGTTGAGTTATGTTAACACTTGGTGCGTACTACAAAATGAAAGACAGCATATTCACTGAGTTTCGGTAAGTCGCGATCGCTCAAGACTAATCATCTCCTGTATAAATACTGATAACGATAGCAATGCCTACTTTCAGCAAAATCTTCGGTATCCTCCTCGCTACCATCCTTGGCTCTGGCGGGGTGATTGCCATATTTTATGGACTAAATTACCTGACTAACTTCTTACCCAGTAAATGGCGTCACCGAGTCATTCCTTGGATTTACTTAGCACCCGCACTCCTAGTACTGAGTGCTTATCTGTTCCTCCCTACCCTGAATACCGTTTACCTCAGTTTTTTAGATCAGCGCTCTGAAAACTTCGTTGGGCTAGATAACTATATTTTTGCTTTTACTAATAGTACGATGCTAACTGCCTTTAGTAATAATATCTTGTGGTTAGTGCTGGTAACTAGTTTCAGTGTAGGCTTAGGACTAATCATCGCTGTCCTAGTAGACCGGGTAAGCTATGAGTCATTTGCTAAGGCTTTAATCTTTTTGCCCTTAGCTATCTCCTTTGTGGGAGCAAGCGTAATTTGGCGCTTTATGTATGCTTTTCGTCCCGCAGGAACCGCCCAAATTGGTTTGCTCAATGGCATAATTACGAGTCTGGGATTTGAGCCAATTGGTTGGTTGGTGGAGCGTTCGATTAATAACTTTGCCTTAATTGCGATTATGATCTGGCTGCAAACAGGTTTTTGCACTATCTTGTTCTCTGCTGCGGTTAAGGGGATTCCCCAAGATATTATCGAAGCGGCACGGATGGATGGAGCGAGTGAATGGCAAATATTCTGGAAAATTACCATTCCGATGATTAAATCCACCATGACTGTTGTTGCAACAACGGTAGTGATTATGGTGCTCAAAGTCTTTGATATTGTTTGGGTAATGACTAATGGGAATCAAGGCACAGAAGTAATTGCCAGTCGAATGCTTAAAGAAATGTTCAATTCAAGAGACTTTGGACGGGGTAGTGCGATCGCGGTTATTTTGTTACTGGTCATTGTCCCCGTCATGATTGGTAATATTCGCCGCTTCCAGCAGCAAGAGCAGTTCCGTTAATTGGTTGTTTGTTGTTTGTTGTTTGTTGTTTGTTGGACAATCTTTATCAATGGATAATTGATAATTGATAATTGATAATTGGTTGATTTTGTCTAAGAACTATGACCCTCGTTCCTTGCTACCGCTTTCGAGGATTGTCAATCCTATTCTTTCAAAGAAATGTAATTATCCATTATCCATTGTTCATTATCAATTATTAATGGCTTATGAACATAAATTATTTAGCTCTATGAATCATAAATTACCTTTACGCATAGTTTTAATTGTGCCCTTTGTAGTGCAATTAGTGGGAACTGTCGGATTGGTGGGTTATTTATCTTATCGTAGTGGTCAACAAGCAGTAGAAAATCTCTCAGAGCGCTTGATGACGGAAGTGGTAGAGCAAGTAAATTTGTATATTCAACAGAATCTTCAGACAGCAATGCAAATTAATAAAATGAATCTTGAAGCTGTCCGAAGTCAAGCGCTAGATTTAAATAATTTGGCCGAAATTGAGAAACTCCTATGGCTACGCATCAAACAATTTGAAACTGTGACTGGTATCTTCTTGGGTTTCCCTGACGGTACGTTTCGAGTCACTCACCGCAGAACTGAACAACCGGGAAGAATTGAAGGGATGCTTTCCGATGCGGAACGCCCGGAGCGATTAACTATGTATCTTTTGGATCAATGGGGCAATCGTGCCGAAGAGCTTTTTTCACTCGATCCATTCTTCATCAACAAAACCCTTTGGTATCAAGGTGCAGTGAGTAATCGCGCTCCTGGTTGGACAAAATCTTTCCAAGTGGGGAAACTGCCAATACTAGCGGTTAACACCTATACGCCGTTTTTCGATCAGCAAGAGCAATTGCAAGGAATTTTTGCAGTCAATGTCGGTTTAACACTAATACAAGATTTTTTGAACTCTCTGGATATTTGTCATGGTTGTCGCATTGCAATTATTGATGAAGATGGCTGGTTGCTGGCTAGTTCCGTTGATGAGAAACCGTTTCTTACCCCCGAATTAAAGGATAAAACGGATAAGTATGGCAACTATCATGGCTCCTTCCAACGATTGAAACCCAGTGAGAGCAAAGATCCTGCCATTGCCACCGCCGCCAACTACTGGCAAACTTTATCCCCGGAAAACAATACCATGACGCGATCGCAATTCCGTCTGGAGCAAGAGCAATATTGGCTGCAACTGACACCTTTAGCATTTTCCAATCCGGAAATATCCCATCCTAACTGGATGATTGCCATTATTGTCCCCCAGTCAGAATTTATGGCACAGATTAATGCCAATAGGAGAATAACCATCATTCTTTGTATTTTGGCTTTGGTTGTCGCCACAGTCTTGGGTGTATTGACGGCTCGTTGGATTACTAGACCAATTTTGCAATTAAACCAAGCCGCAAAAAGTATAAGTCAAGGAAAATGGGCTCAAGAAACCAAAGTAGAGAGCAATCGTGTTGATGAAGTGGGGGAATTAGCTCAGTCTTTCAACCGTATGGCAACCGAATTACAAGCTTTATTAGAAACCCTAGAACAACGAGTAATAGCTCGAACTACGGAACTGGAAATAGCGAAAGAAAACGCAGAGGTGGCAAACCAAGCTAAAAGCACTTTTATTGCTAACATGAGTCATGAATTGCGTTCTCCACTGAATGCCATTTTAGGTTTTTCCCAGTTGTTAGCCTGTTCTCCCCAACTGGACTCCGAGCACCGAGATAGTATTCGCATTATCAACCAAAGTGGTGAACATCTGTTGACTCTGATCAATAACGTTTTAGACCTCTCCAAAATTGAAGCCGGAAGGACGACGCTAAATCCCCAAAATTTCGACCTTTGGAATTTGCTTGACCAAACCGAAGATATGTTTCGATTACGAGCCGAAAATCAAGGTTTAAAATTACTATTTAAGCGAGGAGCCTCGGTTCCTCGTTATCTTTATACAGACTTATTGAAGTTACGCCAAATTTTAATTAACTTACTCAACAATGCCCTCAAATTTACCACAGAAGGTAGTGTTACTTTACGAGTTACCACGAAATCGTCATTTGTCAGTAGTCAATGGTCATTTGTCAATAGTCATTTGTCATTTGTCAATGGTCATTCGTCCTCTGTCAATAATCAAGCAAAAGACCAAGGACAAACAACCAATGACCAACAACCACCCACCAAGAACCAACAACAAATGACCAATCACAAAGAACAAACAACCAACAACCAACAACAAATAACAATTCAATTTGAAGTGGAAGATACAGGCGTAGGTATTGCCACAGAAGATCTAGAGCAACTATTTCAAGCTTTCAACCAAACCCAAACGGGAAAGGATACCCAAGAAGGAACAGGGTTAGGCTTAGTCATTAGTCGTAAATTTGTGCAATTGATGGGTGGTGAAATTACGGTTAAAAGTCAAGTAGGTGTAGGTAGTACCTTTACCTTTAATATTCAAGCTCCTTTAGGAAATACTGAAATCATAGCCCCTCAATCACCCAACTGCAATATCCTGACCCTGGCTCCTAACCAACCCCGCTACAAAATTCTGGTGGTAGATGATAAAACTACCAATCGTCAACTGTTAATTAAACTCCTCAGTCCCCTTGGGTTGGAATTGCTCGAAGCTAGTAATGGTGAAGAAGCGATCGTTATTTGGCAAGAGTGGGAACCGGATCTGATCTTTATGGATATGCGGATGCCAGTAATGGATGGTTATCAGGCAACAAGGCAGATTAAAAGTAGTACTCAAGCTCGCAATACGGTGGTTATTGCTTTGACTGCAAGTGTACTGGAAGAGGAAAAAAGTATTGTGCTCTCAGCAGGTTGTGATGACTTTGTAGGAAAGCCCTTTAGAGGGTCGGTGATTTTCGATATACTAACGAAGCATTTAGGCGTTCAATATATTTGTGAAGCAACCCATGAAACTTTGGTAAAAGTACCTAGTTATGACCTCAAGGCTACAGAACTCAAGATCATGCCAACGGATTGGTTGGCTCAGCTGTATCAGGCTGCCACTGCTCTCGATGAAGAACTAATCTTGAGTTTACTGCAACCAATCCGTGAGCTTTACCCACCTTTAGCTACAGCTTTAACTGATTTAGTACACCAATATCGCTTTGATAAAATTAAGAAGTTGATTGAGGAGTGTAATAGGGAATTGAGAATTGAGAATTGAGAATTGAGAATGGGAAATCTCTGGATAACTGGAGTTTCTCAAGGGGTAGCAACAAGGCACAGAAGTAATTGCCAGTCGGATGCTCAAAGAAATGTTCAATTCAAGAGACTTTGGACGGGGTAGTGCGATCGCGGTTATTTTGTTACTGGCAGTTCCGTAATAATTGGTAATATTCACCGCTTCCAACAACAGGAGCAGTTGCGGTAAATTGGTTCTTTGTTATTTGTCCTTTGTTATTTGTCCTTTGTTATTTGTCATAGCGCTTCGCGCTGGTGTATTTACACTATCAATGAAACTTCACATTTTCTATTACCCATTCCCCATTCCCAAGTCAGCCAAACTTGTAACTATACCAGGGCGAACTGCTATAGATATTCCTGTGTTAAGAGTCAGGCAAATGACCAGGGACAAACAACCAATGACCAAGGACAAATGACTAAGGACAATAAAGACTATAATGAGTAGTTTACGAAAAAGGATCACCCCGATACTTAGTCAGGTTCCTTTACGCCAGGTGTTGGTTATACCCTTCGTGTTACAAATTTTTGCGGTGGTGGGACTGGTGGGTTATTTATCCTATCGCAGTGGTCAACAGGCAGTCACAGATTTAGCTAATCAGTTGATGGAGGAGACTAGCGATCGCGTTAAAGATAATCTAGGGTCATATTTTGCCCTGATTGCATCTGTTAACCATAATAATGGGACAATTTTACAAAAAAATCTTATAGATATTTACGATCTACCAAAAATCCAAAACTACTTTGTTGAGCAAAATAAAATTTTTCCAACACTCAGTACTGTGGCCTTGGCAAATGAAGAAGGAGATTTTCTTTCAGTCGAACAACAACGCCCTGATACTCTCGTAATTCGCAAACTTGATGCCTCTCAAGATCCTGGTTTTTATCGATATTTTGCTAATGAAAATGGAGAAAATTTAGAGCTTCAGGAGATCCGAAACGATTATGATCCTCACAACGATCCCCCAGGGAATCCCTGGTATAAGGCAACTCGTAAGGCGCGGCAGGGAAACTGGTCTTTGGTTGTCAGTTTGTCAAAGGGAAAAAATCAGCCGGAAATCCATATTGCTCATATGTTACCGCTCTATGATGCTCAGGAGCAATTCCAGGGAGTCAGTGTTGTGACGAGCGCTTTGATTGAAACGGGACAATTTCTGGCTAGCTTGAATGTCGGAACTAAGGGACAAGTTTTTTTGATTGAACCCAATGGACTGCTGATTGCTACTTCAACAGAAGAAGTTCCCTTTGAACCGCAACCTCGCAATGAGTTGGCGGAAAATGTGGATGTTCAGCACCGACGCTTATCCGCAACTCAAAGCCAAAATGAGATTACCCGTGCCACAACTGAGTATCTGCTCAACACTAAGCATTTATTGACTAACACTACCCAATCTCAAGCTTTTGAGTTTCGGTTCAAGTCAGAACGCTATTTAGCTCAAGTTATGCCACTCCAAGGGAAACTGAACTGGCGGATAGTGACGGTTGTGCCAGAATCAGATTTTATGGCAGAAATTTCTGCTAATACCAGAATCACCATCTTCCTTTGCCTTGTAGCTTTGCTTGTAGCAATTATTCTGGGAGTTTTGACAGCACGTTGGATTACGCAGCCAATTTTGAAGTTGAACCAAGCGGCAAAAAGTTTGCGTGAGGGTCAATGGGAGCAGGAGGCGGAAGTAGATAGTTCTCGCCAAGATGAACTTGGAGAACTCGCTCAATCTTTTAGTACCATGGCAACCCAACTACAAGCTGCATTTAAAACTCTAGAACAACGAGTAGCAGAGAGAACTTTTGAACTCACTGAGTCCAATCGACAATTGGCAGTAGCGAAAGAAAAAGCCGAGGTGGCGAACCAAGCTAAAAGCGCTTTTATTGCTAACATGAGTCATGAATTACGCACTCCCCTGAATGCGATTTTGGGATTTTCCCAGTTATTAACTAGTTCTCCGGAACTAACCTCCGAGCACCGAGATAGTATTCGCATTATTAACCAAAACGGTGAACATCTGTTGAGTCTGATCAACAATGTTTTAGACCTCTCCAAAATTGAAGCGGGAAAAACAACCCTAAATCCCCAAAATTTCGACCTCTGGAATTTGCTGGATCAAACTGTAGATATGTTTCGGTTGCGAGCTGAAAATCAGGGTTTACAATTACGATTGGAGCGAGAGCCAAATGTCCCTCATTGTCTTTATACAGACTTTCTGAAATTACGTCAAGTTTTAATTAACTTGCTCAACAATGCCCTCAAATTCACCACAGAAGGTAGTGTTACTTTACGAGTCACAACGAAATTGTCAATAGTCAATGGTCAATGGTCATTTGTCAATGGTCATTTGTCATTTGTCAATGGTCATTCGTCATTTGTCAATAGTCATTTGTCATTAGCCAATAATCATGTGTCCTCTGTCAATAATCAAGTAAAAGACCAACAAGCAACAACAAAGGACAAAAGACCAACAAGCAATAACAAAGGACAAATGACAAAGGACAAAAGACAAATGACCATTCAATTTGAAGTGGAAGATACCGGTTCCGGTATTGCCACAGAAGATCTAGATCAACTATTCCAAGCTTTCAGCCAAACCCAAACCGGGAAAGATACCCAGGAAGGAACAGGGTTAGGCTTAGCGATTAGTCGTCAATTTGTGCAGTTGATGGGAGGTGAAATTAAGGTTAAAAGTCAAGTGGGTGTAGGCAGTAGCTTTATTTTTGATATTCAAGCTCTCTTAGGAGATATTACAAAGATAGCTCCGAACCAACCCACTTGTAAAATCATTGCTCTAGCTCCGAACCAACCCTATTACAAAATTCTAGTAGTGGATGACAAAGCCACCAATCGCCAATTGTTAATTAAACTCCTTAATCCTCTAGGTTTTTTGCTGCGGGAAGCAACCAATGGCGAAAAAGCGATCGCTATTTGGCAAGAGTGGGAACCGGATCTGATTTTTATGGATATGCAGATGCCGGTGATGGATGGTTATCAGGCAACAAGGCAGATTAAAAGGGGTACTCAAGCTCACAGTACAGTGGTTATTGCTTTAACGGCCAGTGTGTTGGAAGAGGAAAAAAGCATTGTGCTCTCAGCCGGTTGTGATGACTTTGTGGGGAAACCCTTTAGAGGGTCGGTGATCTTCGATATGCTAACGAAGCATTTGGGTGTTCAATATATTTGTGAAGCAACCCATGAAACTTTGGTAAAAGCACCTAGTTATGACCTCAAGGCTACAGAACTCAAGCTTATGCCAACGGATTGGTTGACTCAGCTTTATCAGGCTAGCACTGCTCTCAATGAAGAACTAATCTTGAGTTTGCTGCAACCAATCCGTGAGCGTTACCCACCTTTAGCTACAGCTTTAACTGATTTAGTGCATCAATATCGCTTTGATAAAATTAAGAAGTTGATTGAGGAGTGTAATGGGGAATTGAGAATTGAGAATTGAGAATGGGGAATGGGGAATTGGGAATGGGGAATTGGGAATTGGGAATGGGGAATTGGGAATTGGGAATTGGGAATTGAGAATTGAGAATGGGGAATTGGGAATTGAGAATTGAGAATGGGTAAGAGTTTAACTAGTGCAGCGAGTGTGGAAATAACTGAGCAACTAAAATCTCCTTGTCTCCCTTGTCTCCCTTGTCTCCCTTGTCTCCCTTGTCTCCCTTGTCTCTTTTGAGGTGCTCAAGAACAAGAACTTCTGCCTAGCTGCACTAGGGCATCACGGCGGAAATAATCCACCATTCAAAAAGGAAAAAAGGCTTTCTTACCTCCTGCCTCCTGCCTCCTGCCTCCTGCCTCCTGCCTCCTGCCTCCTGCCTCCTGCCTCCTGCCTCCTGCCTCCTGCCTCCTGCCTCCTGCCTCCTG
>JAAHHL010001800.1 GCA_010672185.1 Caldora sp. SIO3E6
TGGCCAAATAAACCATTTTCTTCAGCTAATGCCATAGTTGTGACCACAGTAATAGCTTCTAAGTTACTGGATTCAATTTCTTGAGCCACCTCAGTTAGATTAGTCAAAATATTGAGTTGAGTACTCTCCCGCAACACATCATACATTTCCTTGAGCAAAAATAATGAGATTAAGGTAACTTGAAGAAAAATTACTAAACCGATAAAGATAATTATTTTTCTGCTAATGCTAGTTTTTTTGCTTATTTCAGTAGACTGGCTTGTCTGGTTGGACATTTTTTTGGTACTTTGATTGAAAGTCAGACTTTAAAACGAGAAATTTCCTGTTGTAAGCTTTGAGCAGCATTATTCAACTGTTCAAGAGCAATGTTAGCTTCATTGAGGGACTCAGCTGTTTGGTGAGAGGCTTCACTCAACTGTTCCATAGCATTGCTAATTTCTTGAGCACCTTGGCATTGAATACCCATCCCCTGATTAACCGTTTCAAAACGAGGTGTCAGGCTTTGCACTTGCTGGATAATTTGTGCTAATTGCTCACTAATGTTGCGGACATCTTCGACGCTATTACTGACTTCTTTGGTGAACTTATCCATTTCCATTACCCCGGTGGCAACTGCTGATTGCATATCTTTTACCATTTGCTCAATATCCAAAGTGGCAACTGCTGTTTGGTCTGCCAAGCGACGAATTTCTCTGGCAACAACAGCAAAACCTGTGCCATATTCTCCTGCCTTCTCGGCTTCAATGGCAGCGTTGAGAGAAAGTAAATTGGTTTGATCTGCTACTTTAGTAATGGTAGTGACTACTTGGTTGATGTTATTGGCTTTTTCACTAATTACCCCCAGTTTGCGGGAAATGGAACTAGTGGAGTCCTTTAACTGAACCATAGTGTTTTCCATACGCATCAACTCCTTTTGACCCTTACCTGCCGCAATTGCAGTTTCTTCCGAGACATTAGCAACCTCCTCGATGGTGAGCCTCAGTTCTTGAGAAGTATTGGCAATCTCCTTCCCTGTAACCGTCACCTCGTTAGTAGAAGCTACTTGTTGTGCGACAGTAGACTCTAATTGTCTACCAGAGGCAGCAATTTGGGTAGTGGAAGTCGTGATCTGGATACCGGATTGCTGTACCTGACTGATCAAGGAATTCAGGTTTTGAGTCATCTTTTGGAAAGCAACCATTAACTT
>JAAHHL010001801.1 GCA_010672185.1 Caldora sp. SIO3E6
GCCAAGAATCTTTATAATCTTTGTAATTACTACATGAGACAGTCTTTTTTTGATAAAGGCAAGCCACTATCTCAGACTTCGCTTTACCATCAAGTTTCTCAGTCTGATGCTTATAAGGATATGCCATCAACTAAGATTGCTTGTTCTTTAATTAGACAAGTCAGACAAACTTGGAGGGGCTATATCATGGCCCATAAAGACTGGGTAAAAAATCCTGAAAAGTATTTATCAGAACCTAAGATTCCCAAGTATAAACCTAAGCTTAAAGGTCGCTATAATCTGATATACAAAGGAGCAGAAGCCATCTACAAAAAGCAGTTAGACAATGGCATTTGTCATTTATCTAAAAGTAGTATCAAGCTCTCAATATACAAGGCACAAAAACCAATACAAGCTCGTATATGTCCTGTACCTGATGGTAGTTATGTCATTGAGATTGTCTATGAGGTTGAACCACTACCTAGAAAAGAGTCTGACCGTATAGCTGGAATAGATTTAGGAGTAGACAACTTAATCGCTTTGACGACTAACGACCCCACAATTAACCCGATTTTGATTAATGGGAAACCGCTGAAATCAATTAATCGGTTATACAACAAAACAAGAGGACGTATTCAATCAGTTATTGACCAAAATAATAAGAGTCAAAGACTTAATGGTGTTACCTTAAAACGGAACAACAAAGTTAACAACTATCTTCATCATGCGTCATCCATTGTAGTCAATTATCTCAAAGCTAACAGTATGACGACGTTAGTAGTGGGAAAGAACGATGGATGGAAACAACGGATAAAGATAGGCAAGCGTAATAACCAGAACTTTGTCCAGATTCCCCACGCTAAGTTAATCGAAATGCTTGATTATAAGTGTCAGTTAGCAGGTATCAAATTGGTCACTGTTAATGAAGCTTATACGAGTAAGTGTTCGGCATTAGATTTTGAACCTATCTGTAGACATTATAAGTACAGGGGACATAGAGTGAAGCGTGGTTTATTCAGAACTGCCAATGGTCGAGTTATTAACTCAGACATTAATGGCAGTCTGAACATCATTAGAATGTATTCCCCAGAGGCATTCACTGCCCTTGGGGATAGCGAGTTGTGGCGTTCAACCCCTAAAGGTTAATCCCTTAGAAAGAGTTGGATAGATTTGACTACATCTGTCTATTTTAACTTTAACGCTTA
>JAAHHL010001802.1 GCA_010672185.1 Caldora sp. SIO3E6
TCTCCTGCCTTCTGCCTCCTGCCTCCTGCCTTCTGCCTCCTGCCTCCTGCCTCCTGCCTCCTGCCTCCTGCCTCCTGCCTCCTGCCTTCTAGAAATAGTTCAACCCTCCCAGAACTAATCCCTGCCAGATTAAGAGCAATAGCACTGCTGCGATCGCACCAATTAGGGTATTAATTATATTTACCACTTCATTCGTCATCCAATCAAACTCCGATTGTAGGGTGGCACCAATTACGCTTTCTAGGTTGGTGGCAATAAAAGCTGCGACTATACAAAAAACTACACCAGTAAAGTCAATCAGACCAACACTCCAACCAACAACAGAGAGGACAGCTGATGCTACTACACCGGCTAAGGTTCCTTCTAAACTGACTGCTCCTTCTGTACCCCTGGCTACTGGCTCTAAGGTAGTAATCAAAAAGGTTCGTTTGCCGTAAGCTTTACCTACCTCACTGGCACTAGTATCTGAGAGTTTTGTGGCCAAACTTGCCACATAACCCAGTACTAACAACTGCTGATAAGGAGTTGCCCAAAATATAGTTCCTAGGGCGCAAATTGTTCCCGTGAGAGCTGAACCCCAAACGTTCTCAGGTCCCCTGATTCCAGAACGCTTTTCAGCAATACCTGCGGCTTCTTTTTGCAATAAACCAATGCGAGTGACGCCAGAACCTACTAGAAAGTAGAACATTACTATAAAGTAACCCTGCCAGCCAAGAGTTCCCCAAATTAAAACCCCTAGTACCCAAGCATGGAGGTATCCTGCTGGGGTGAGTAACTTTTTGGGAGCTAACCAAGCGATCGCTAGTAAGACTGTATTTAATCCCACTGCTACTAGCCAGGGATTGAAAGAGTCAAGATAAAAAAGCATTACATTTCAAAAAGGATATATTCTGTGATTGTATTGCAGTGAACTAGATGTATACCAATCGAGAAGTCCACGAAAGCTCAAGACTCGGTAGACTGAATAAAAATGCCAGTATCGATGCTGTTGTTGTAGGCTGTTAATGTCTGGTCTTGAAAATCCTTGCCTCAGTTTAGCGCTCGCGCGTTTGTCAGCCTCTGGGACTGACAATTTTGCCATCTGGGTACTTAAAGCACCTTATCCAGGAGGCTATGTTCACCATGACTCTACCTTCCCCCAAGCCATGACTCAGACTTGGTTGTTGTGGCAGGAGATGTTTGA
>JAAHHL010001803.1 GCA_010672185.1 Caldora sp. SIO3E6
TAGTATAATAAACATTATGCAAACTCTGAAGTTTAAGCTCTACAGTCACAAGCGCAATCGTTATCTCAAGCAAACCATCAACGCTGCTGGGGTGATATATAACCATTGCATTGCTCTCCATCGTCGGTACTATCGTTGCTGGGGCAAACACTTAAACTGTGCCCAGCTTCAGAAACATATAGCCAAGTTACGGAAACGAAATTCCTTTTGGCAGTTAGTAGGTTCTCAAGCTGTTCAAGATATCTGCCAGCGAATCGATAAAGCCTATCAACTTTTTTTTAAGCATCACAAGAAGGGGGTAAGACCGCCGGGATTTAAGAAGGTCAAAAAGTACAAATCATTCACCCTCAAGCAAGCCGGGTACAAGTTTTTAGGAGGGAATCGAGTCAAGATAGGAAGTCGGGTTTATCAATACTGGAACTCTAGGGAGATAGAGGGAACTCTCAAGACGCTAACCATCAAGCGCACGGCGTTAGGTGAGCTGTTCATGGTCATCGTTGTTGACGGATATTCAACACCAGAAGTCACATTCGAGACTGGTAAAATAGCTGGATTTGACTTTGGCTTGAAGACATTCCTCAGTTGCTCTGAAGGATTTAGTATTGAATCGCCATTATTCCTAAAATCATCTCTTAACACTCTTCGGAAAGCGTCTAAGCAGCATTCTAGAAAGCAGAAGGGGTCAACTAACCGAGAACAAGCGAGAAAGCAGTTAGTTCGTTGTCATGAGGCTATTAGCAATCGTAGACGTGACTGGTTTTGGAAGCTTGCTCACAAGTTGACTGACCAGTTTGATGTGTTATGCTTTGAGACTCTAAACCTGAAGGGAATGCAACGTTTATGGGGACGCAAGGTTAATGACTTAGGTTTAGGCGACTTCCTCCAAATTCTAGAATGGGTAGCTCAGAAAAAAGGAAAGCAAGTTATTTATATTGACCCTTGGTATCCATCTAGTAAGACCTGTTCTAAGTGTGGTCATGTTTTAAACAAACTGGATCTATCGATTAGGCGCTGGCGTTGTCCGTCTTGCACTTCGCTAAACGACCGAGATGAAAATGCAGCAATAAATATCAAAAGGGTTGGGAGTTCAACCCTAGGCGTAGGAGATGTCAGACAGCCTCAGGTTGCAATCTCTGTCTGATGCCTGAATCCCACGCGCTTCTAGCCGTGGGAGTGGCTCAA
>JAAHHL010001804.1 GCA_010672185.1 Caldora sp. SIO3E6
AAGTTCTTGATGTAGTAGCAACTAATAGAGACCAACAATTTATCAACTCGCTATTACAATCTAATTCTGACAAACTCGATTATAAATTTATTCAAACATTACAAATTTGCTCCCAGACAACCATCTCCTACTCGTGATGTAGAATTCAACTCCAGTATCTTAATGGCTCGATCGCAGGCTTTGTTGCCAGAGTAGTGATACTGATCTAAATGACCTAACTCCAACAAGTCTTGGATTTGCAAAACTCCTGTGGCTTTTCCCCGTTGTTCGAGTGCCTTGCGAATACTATAAATCCGCCAATCGTAAATCAAAGCCTCCTCTTCTGCAAGATGGTTGGGACTTGACGTTTGTGGTAGGGTCATAATTCTTTATAGGGTAGTCCAAGGTAAGGAGTTTAGGGAAAGAATTAGGGAAAAAGATTGAATGAGGTTATATTAAAAAATAATTGCAGCTTTGTCCAGGGAAAAGACATGTGGGATGAAAACGCTGATGTGATCGTCATCGGTAGCGGAGCTGCTGGGTTGGCTGCTGCCATCGAAGCGAAAAATGTAGCAGGGCTAATTCATTGTGATGGTATCCTGGAGCTATCCTCATCAAGTACCACGTCCTTAACCCAATGTAAGCGATTCTCAATTCCCCAATGACCACGAATGCCTTGGGCAAATTGTGCGGCATCGAGGCATTTGCTACTGATATAGTAAGCGAGTTGCTGGTAGGGCTTACCTGCGCGTGTACCGATGCGCTCTACTTTTACCAGACATGCTAGACCAACCCACTCGCCACTGATACCTCTGAGGTCATCAAAAACAGATACAGTCAATCCCTGATCCAGTTCGTCAAAACTTGGGCTAATTGAGTAAAATCAATGCTCATCATCACCCTCCGAAAAGTCGAGTCTGAGGGAAAACCCATTGGTGGTAACTCGCTTGCTTTCGAGTAAGGCTTGGTGATGACGACGGGCTTGCATCTTCCAAAGCTCGATAACCATAGCAATCGCTCATTGTTGCCATAATGACCAGCAGCAAAATTAACCACAAGGGATAGCGTCTTCCTCGGTTGAGCGCGAAAATCACCGGAGTCGGGCTAAGGCTTCGAGGAGATTGGTTTTCATGCCTGGAGAGTCAGAAAGCTCCACATATTCGTTCACTCGATAGTTTAGCCTAGTTTCTGGCTGCCCTAATT
>JAAHHL010001805.1 GCA_010672185.1 Caldora sp. SIO3E6
TCTAAGACCTTCTCTTCTGGTAAGTACCCTGTGTAGCCATAGCAACGAATGCCGCTCAGTTGAATGCAATCCATTTAAGCTCTCTAATTTTGACTCCTATCTAGTCTATAGCAGAATGGTACTTGGTTAAGACTTTAGCAAGGCAGAGGGCAGAAGGCAGTTCGGCAAAGCCGTTGCCGCAGGCTAGGCAGAAGAAAGGAGAAGAGAAAATATATTATATATATTGACTTCCAACTTGTTCCTTCCTTATGAGCTATAGAGAGCAATTTATCTGGCAAAGAAGTGTTGATTTAGCGGTTAAAGTTACGAATTAACACAACGCTTCCCACAATCAGAACTTTACAGTTTAACTAGTCAAATCAGACGATCAGCTGTTTCTGTTGCTTCCAATATCGCTGAAGGTTATGGAAGACGTACTAAAAATGAATACATTCAATTCCTTCATATATCTTTAGGATCATTAAGAGAACTAGACACGCAGTTACTAATCGCCAAAAGAGTCAAGTTAGCTGATGATACATTATTCATACCTCTAATAAATGAAGTAGAAGAAATGCTCCAGAATCATGGTGGCTACTGTCAATAAACTAAAAACTTAAACCTTTTCTCTTCTCTCTTGCCTTCTGCCTTCTGCCTCCTGCCCTCTGCCTTTTGCTATATCAACTTCCGTTGTAGAGCCCCATAGTGGAACTGTCGAAGATTTTGCCATTAGGCATGATGGCTCCAATTAAGTTCGCTCCACTCAAATTAGCCCCACTCAAATTAGCTCCAATTAAGTTCGCTCCGCTGAAGTTGGCACCGCTCAGATTAGCTTTGGTTAAATAGGAAAGCAGCAAACCTGCTCCTAGCAGTTTTGCCTGACTTAGGTTGGCATCCTGTAAATCAGCCTCTAGTAAGTTGGCTCCCGACAAATCAGCTTGGTACAAGTTGGCATAGTGCAGATCACTCTTGCTGAGTTGAGCATTCTGTAAGTTAGCTTGCTGGAGCAGAATTTTTTTGAGAGTGGCTTGAGTTAGATTCGCTTCTTGCAAATTGGCTCCAGTGAGATTAGCTCCACTCAAATTTGCTTGACTCAGATTAGCACCACTAAGATTAGCTCCACTCAAATTTGCCTCACTGAGATTAGCTCCCTTAAGGTTGGCTTCGCTCAAGTCAGCCAATGCTAAATTCGCCTTACGTAAA
>JAAHHL010001806.1 GCA_010672185.1 Caldora sp. SIO3E6
TGGGACAAGGGGGACAAGGGAGATAGGCAGATAGGGGAAAAATCTAGATTTATAGGCATTATAACCGATATGATAAGTTCTCCTTGTATCTTACTTATTACTTATTACTTATTACTTATTACTTAAAACCCGTTTCTAACCCACCATTTTAGCTGTGTCGGTCTACTACTACCGTGGAACAGTGCGATCGCGCATTAGTAGATCTTTAATATTCCTGACATAAGACGCTTCTAGATTATCAACTCAAAGAAGAGAATTTTTTACGAACTGGTGCAATAGGAATATCTTTACCTTTTTCTTGATAATCTTCTTTGACCAATTCCCAAGCCAATTTTAATTCCTCTAAAGCTTCTGGAGGAGTGTCACCAAAGGCCGAAATATTAGGCATTTCTTGAAAATGTGCCAACCAATCTCCTTGTTCATCAACATATAAATTAATTTTGAAACCATTAAAGTCGTAGTTGGTTAAAGTCATTCCTCTTCTACCTCTTGATATTCAAAAAACTGCTGGATTTGATAGAGTTTCGCTTTCCCATCTTTACGGGGTTGAATTGGTAAAGGTTGGCCATTGGGTGAATACCATAAGCGATGACTGCCTTTTTGACGGCTAAATTCCCAGCCATTTTGGGTAAGGAGAGTTTCAAACTCATCAAAAGTCAAATTTTCTGGACTATTTTTAGCTTTTTGCCATAACTTTTCTCTTTTAGTCATAAAAAAATTTATTTATAAAATAATTATATACTGAAATTTACTTCAGCTTGCTATAATTATACCTCACTATTCCCTACTTTGTCGAAACGTGAGCGCTTGTTTGTAGAGAGAATGGCGATCGCTTTTGTGTTCGTTTTGGATGTGGGAGAGTGAGCGCCTTTTTGTAAGGAGATGAGCGATCGCTTTGAGGAAATTGGAAATGGGATAACGTTAGCGAAGCTCGGTATTAGCCTAGTACAGCGCGGCAAAAATAACCCACCAGTTCGAGATCGATAGAATCCTTACTATATAAGCATTCTTAATTCTTAATTCCTCGCAGCGGCACTAGCGCTGTTGCTCTTCAGATCGCTATTTGGTGGAGAGCAGGGCGATCGCTCCCCTAAAAGGGTCTTGACAAGTGACATTGCTTGAGCAGATACTTAACTCTATGGGCAGATTACCAATTATCACTAATGAAGAAATCTTAGAAG
>JAAHHL010001807.1 GCA_010672185.1 Caldora sp. SIO3E6
AATGCTCCTGTCGCTGGCTCTTTTTACTGTTAATCAGGTAGGGTAACGCTACCCGCTAAGAGAGAAAGTAGAACGTCTCGAAAGCATCAATTGGCAATGGTTGTGGCTTAAGTTGACACCAATGACCAACGTGTGCCCTAACCAACGTGGACTCTAAAGGTTTCAAAATTGCGATCGCACTAACACCTAACACCTAATACAACAGACAAAAATCTTGATAAGATTAGAACTGATGATCGCATTCTTTTAATGATGAGTAGCCTTACAGTTAGCTTAGAGTTACCCAAAGATTTGTTAGGCGCACTGGATATTCCAGAATCACAGTTAGCCTCGTGTCTTTTAGAACTTGTGGCTCTAGAGTTATTTCAGCAGAAACGTATTTCAGCAGGTAAAGGTGCAGAAATGTTAGGAATCTCGAAATGGCAGTTCGTGCAATTGCTGGCAAGGCATCAAATTCCTTACTTGGTTGAGTCTGGAGATGAATTGAGAGCGGAAGTAGCCATGGCTGAAGCTGTTAATGAGTTAAACAAATGACAGTTGTATCAAATTCTAGTCCATTGATTGCTCTGGCTCAAATTGGTCAGTTTGAATTATTGCATTTACTCTACCAAGAATTATTAATACCGCAAGCGGTTCGAGATGAAGTTGTGCGGTTTGGGGAGGAACGTCTAGGAGCAGCAGAACTCGCAAGGGCAGACTGGATAAAAACTGTAACAATTAGCAATCGTACCGCAGTAGAACTATTGCGAGAACGGTTAGACTTGGGAGAAAGTGAAGCAATTGTTTTAGCGATTGAAACAGAAGCTCAGTTGCTATTGATTGATGAAGCTAGAGGACGACGAGTTGCACAAACCCAAAGTTTAAATCATGTAGGGACGGTAGGTATTTTAGTACTGGCAAGGCGTAGAGGATTGGTTGAAGCTGTAACTCCCTTGCTGAATGATTTAATTGCTGCTGGGTTTCGTATGAATGAGGATCTTTACCAAACTGCTTTGGAATTAGCCGGGGAAGTTTAGAAGATGATGGAACCAATTGTAGGGGCGCACCGACGTGCATTGGTGTCAACTTAAGGTGAAAAGCGCTTGAAGCTGGGGAGCGGAGGAGCGGAGGAGCGGAGGAGCAAGAGAATGCTCCTGTCGCTGGCTCTTTTTACTGTTAATCAGGTAGGGTAACGCTACCC
>JAAHHL010001808.1 GCA_010672185.1 Caldora sp. SIO3E6
TACCATATTTCTCACAAATTATGCGATCGCAGTGTCATTGGTGACAAGTTAAAGGGTGGTGCATTTTGTCAACTCCCATATATGGTATTTGGGGGCTAAAAAAGACCCTATATATGGAAATACCCAAGGGTTAAGGAAAATTGTATTCTTCTTCCTCTGCTCCTCTGCTCCTCCGCTCCTCCGCTCCTCCGCTCCCTTGACAACGGCATTTTTGCCTTAAGTTGACACCAATGCACGTCGGTGCGCCCCTACCAATTTGTATCATGCTCAATCAAGCCTACTGTCGGGCCGCATTGCATACGCCCAGTGATATATATTTTCCTTTGTAAGCGCATTTTGATATATTTTCCCTGGAAAAAGCGATCGCTTACAGCACCAGTGTAGCTGAGCGCATCTATTATTTAGCTGAGTTTATTGTTTGTTTCATTACGGCTAAGCGTTCTTGCCAAGTACCATGTTTTTGTAGATAATTGGCAATGGATGCCTGGTCAAAAATTTGTCGTGCTAAGGTCAAATATTCTTGTCTTTCTTCCTCGGTTAACCATTCCTCACCATTGGCAGCACGATGGGGAAGACCTCCAGATTCTAAGTATCGCTGCCGTGCAATTTTGGCTAGTTCTCCCATTCGCTGAGATTGCTGTTGTTTGATATTATTAGTTTGTGTCATAATATTGAACCCATTCTGTTGGATAAATTTCGCCAGTTGGTGTGATCACTGATCTTGATAAATTAGTACTCGGAGTTTCGATATACCAGTTTCCTGTATCCCGATCATACAACTGGTAATTGAGAAGACCCAAAGTGTCTAAGGCATTAATGATTAGGTACTGTTCGTCGCTCGGTTCCACTGTTTTGAGTTTAGGGTATTTACGTCAAGGCTGATTTTAGCTGATTCACCTAAAATATTGAGGAAGCTGCTCTTACCAATTGGGATAGACTGAGATTTTCGTCAATGACGATGCCCGACAAGGAATTAATTCCCTGTCTAATAGCGAAAGTCCTCTAAAGAGGACTAAACGTTGGATCTGCAAGTCTTTGAGTCCACTTGAGTGGACTTGATCTATGAGCCGTGGACTTAAGTCCACGGTGGATTAGGTCATTCAACTAGCTAACTATGTCTAGGCTTAAGTTGACACCAATGACCGACGTGCGCCCTAAAATATGTGCCCTAGCTGCGAT
>JAAHHL010001809.1 GCA_010672185.1 Caldora sp. SIO3E6
TCCCCCAGTACAAAAAGGGGAAGCAACTGTTAGATGAATTCATCACACTGCTGTTACAGGATTGAGCAAAAATATAAGCCCCAGATTGTGACGCCTGGGGCTTTGGCATCAAATACCTGCATCCTTTAATATTTCTTCCAGCTTACCCTTCGCTGCCTGGTAACCTTTGGAGCCTCCCTTTTTGACTCCCCAGAGCTTGAGAATAATCTCATCCTTGGACATACCTGAACGTCTGAACCTGATAACGAAACCTCTCTCTTCTGCACTTTGTTCTGGGCTGAACGGGTCAAACAGCACATCAGGTTCAGCAGGTTCAGAATCGCTGAGCTCTTTATTCCACAGTACATTCAGCTTTTGAACGTTGTTAGGTACAGGCGGGTTCGGTGAACGTTCAGAGGGTTCAGCTGAACCTTGGTTGAACCCCATGATGTTCAGCAGCAGTTCTTCAGTTAACCACTCAGGAATCTGCCCTTCTTCCTTGTTCCCATCTAACCATTCCACTTTGAATTTACCTGTGGGCTTGATAGTCTCCAATCCGTCATCCCCAATAACTTTTTCTCCTATCGTCTCAACTCTGACAGTTCCATTCAAGAAGACTGTGACCAGCCCTTTACTGCCAGGGAGGAAGGCTTGAGTCTCTCCATGAACAATGAAAACTGGATACTCACCAAATTTCATGGTTTCCCGAAGTGTGGAGGTTAGTACTGTAGCGATCGCCTCTTCCTCCAGCACCTGATCCATCAATCCAAATTCATCCCAGATTGTAGTGATTGAGTTAACCTGACCCTCTTCAACACGTTTGGCTAACCCGTTCCACTCTTTTGTGATAGCTGGATAGTCTCGCTTACCGTTGTTGATGCCCACAATCCTAAATACGTCAGGGTAGGAGTTTGTTGGTTCATAGTGGGGGGTGCTGGCAATTACTTGGTGATTGGGTAACAGCACCATCCTCAACAGTGCCAGCTTTTTCACCAACGTGGTTTTACCTGAGCGCTGCACCCCAACGCACCGGATAGGGTGAGATTTTACTAGTCCCAGTAGGGCTGGACATTCAATGCGTAGAGCTTTAAGCAGTTCCTCTTTTGTACGAGGGGAACCAGTGATTTTATCGGTGGGGTCAGTAATTTCATCAACAGTCCCAGGGTTTCCATGAGGCAGTGCAGCTGTTGGTTGCCCAGA
>JAAHHL010000181.1 GCA_010672185.1 Caldora sp. SIO3E6
TCCAATCTGGCTCCCTGTACATACAACTGTCCCAAACTAGAGAGCATCTGTTGCCATTCATTGTTCAAAAGCGAAGCATCCTCTGACTTCCCCCTTTCTAAGGGGGACGGGAGGGGGATTTTATTCGGGCGCAATGATGGTAACCAGACACCAACTTCTTCTGGTAAACATTGACGCCCCATACCTAGTAATATCGGTTTGGGTCCGATTTCCAGGAATAACTCATAGCCTTCCTGATGCAGAGTTGTCATACTCTGGGCAAACTGCACTGGTTGGCGCACATGATTTACCCAATATTCGGCAGAACTAATCTCAGCATCCACCAGTTTGCCGGTAATATTGGATATCAGTGGTATCTGAGGCTGATGATAGGTTATTTGATTAGCTACAGCTTCAAATTCTGCCAGCATTGGTTCCATCAGAGGAGAATGGAAGGCATGGGACACTTGTAGTTGTTTAGTCTTGATTCCCGCTGATTCCAGGTTAGTTGCGATCTGCTTGCAGCAGCGCTTCGCTATCGCTCTTACTGCTTCTGACTCCCCAGAAATTACGGTACTTTGGGGTCCGTTGATGGCGGCAATGGCTACTTTGTCTCCCAGGGACATCGTTTTTAATGTCTCTAGGACTTTTGATTCTGATGCCATAACTGAAACCATTTCACCACCAGCAGGTAGTTCCTGCATTAATCTCCCTCTGGCAGCAATCAGTTTCAAGCCATCTTCTAAACTAAATACTCCAGCTACAGTTGCGGCAACATATTCTCCTACACTGTGACCCATGACGATATCTATTTTAATGCCCCAGGATTGCCAGAGTTGGCATAGGGCATATTCTAGGGCAAAGAGGCAAGGTTGGGTATAAGCTGTTTGGTTGAGTAGAGATGAACCTGATGAGTCATCTGCTGGATAGAGAATTTCTCGTAATGAGATTTCCTGGAAGGTTTCTACTCTACTGAGAATATCCTCACATTGGTTAATCGCTTCACGGAAAGTTGGTGATTGTTGATACAACTCCCTTCCCATGTTTACATATTGGGAACCTTGTCCTGTAAATAAGAAAGCTGTTTTATCTGCTGCGGTTTTGTTGATTTCTCCTGAGAATATTCCCCCTACTTCTTCTCCCTGTTGGTGTTGTTGGAGTTTTTCGACTAATTCTTGTTGGTTCTCGGCGACAACAGCTAATCTATGGTTGAAGTGAGTTCTTCCTGTATTAGCTGTATAGCAAATATCGGCTAACCCTATTTCTGGATGAGTTTTGAGATAATTTTGATAAGTTCTGACTAACTCATCAAGAGTAGTTTTAGTTTTAGCTGACAGTGTTAGCAGATGAACCGGACGTTCTAAATAATCTCTACCATTGCCTGTTACCTGTTGCCTGTTACCTTTGCCGTAATCTTCACTGTTGCCTGTTGCCTGTTGCCTGTTGCCTTCTCTTAGTGCTTCTTCAATAACGATATGAGCATTAGTGCCACTAAATCCAAAAGAACTGACTGCGGCTCGCCTGGGTTTCCCTTCCTCTACTTCCCAATCTTTGAGTTCTGTGTTGACATAGAAAGGGCTATTGGCAAAGTCAATGTGGGGATTAGGTTGATTAAAATGTAACGAGGGAACCAATTTCTGATGTTTGAGGCACAAAATTGTCTTAATTAAACCAGACACACCGGCAGCAGTTGAAGCATGACCAATATTAGTCTTTACCGAGCCGATCGCACAAAACTGTTTTTGGTTAGTCCACTGAGCAAAGGTTTCAGTTAAGGCTTCAACCTCAATGGGGTCTCCTAAAGATGTTGCTGTACCATGAGCTTCTACATAACTGATAGTTTCTGGATTAATCCCAAATTGCTGATAAACGGTTTCTTCCAACCGTGTTTGAGATTGGCTACTAGGGGCACTAATGCCATTGGTATTGCCATCATAATTGATACCTGTACCCTTGATTACTCCATAAATATGGTCTTGATCTCTAATTGCTTGCTCGTAGCTTTTGAGTAAAATAACACCACAACCTTCACTCCAAACTGTACCGGATGCTTCAGCATCAAAGGTTTTACAACGTCCTGCCCCCGATACCATTTGAAACTGACTCGAGAGTATTTGGAAGTCTGGGGTAAGCATGGTGTGGATACCACCGGCAATTGCTAACTCACTCTCACCTCGTTTAATACTTTCGCAAGCTTGATGAACAGCAACTAAGGAAGCAGAGCAAGCTGTCTCAACAGCCATTACTGGCCCTCGAAGATCCAGGAAATAGGCTATTCTTGCTGGTACGATTGATAGCTGATTTCCTGATAGCGCTAATCTATGACTCCCTAAACCAGAATTTGATAACAAGTTCCGATAATCACTTCCTATGGCTCCCACAAAAACTCCACATTGTTTTCCCTTGAGAGCATCAGGAGCATAGCCAGCATCTTCAATAGCGTGGTAGGCTTCTTCTAGAAAGATTCTTTGTTGCGGTTCGATAAACTGAGCTTCTCCTGGAGAAATTTGGAAGAATGAAGGGTCAAACTTGTCAATATCATCTATAAACCCAGCACACTTGCAATAGGAAGTATCGGGATGTTCAGGGTCTGGATGATACCAATTTTGTCCTTCCCATCTTCCGGGGGGAGGCTCTGTCACACTATCAACTCCATTCTGTAAATTTTGCCAAAATTCTTGATGATTTTTGGCTCCTGGATAGCGACAGGAGATGCCAATAATTGCTATATCTGTATTTTTATTTGGATTTAGTTTATCAGATTTTATTGTAATTTCTGGTTCTGGTTGTGCTCTTAATAATAAATTTTCAGCATTTTCTAAAGATATTTCCCCAGAACTCAATAAAGATAATACTTCTTCTGATTCCCTAGCAATAGGTTGACTTAGAGTGTCACCTTGAACTTCTTGCTCCTGGAAAGCTGACCCTGGTAGTTTTTCTTGGGTAATTTCTAATAATAGTTTTTCGGCATTCTCTAAGGAAAGGTTACCAGACTGCAATTGGTTTAGTAGTTCTTCTTGCTGATTCATCTGCTCTTCATTAGGTGACTGATACCTAGATGATTCTTGGTGATCATAGATTTCTGGCATAGTTACCACTACCCTGCCTATATGCTTACTCCGCTGTAGATAGCTGAAAGCTTCAACAATATATTCCCTCGGAAAAGTTTTGTAAACTAAGGGATACAGTTTTTGATTTTCAAAGCATTGTATCAAATTTTTCCAAATCTGGGGATATAATCTATTATCTCTATCAAACTCTTCTAGCAAATCAAACGGTAAATATTGAACATCTGGGCGTTTTTGAGCAACTTTAGCCTGACTCCAGATGTTATTTTTCCCAATTTCAATATATCGTCCCCCTAAAGCAAGAACATCTAGATTTTTCTGAATGTATTCTCCATGAGTCAGGCTATTGAAGACAACATTCACTCCTTTTCCCTGAGTGAGTTCCTTGAGCTCATTTGCGAACTCCGTAGTTCGGGAATTCATCACATGCTTTACTCCCTGTTCCTGGAGCACAGCCATCTTCTGGGGACTAGTAGTAGCAAATACTTCTGCCCCCCAAAGTTGAGCTAACTGAACTGCAGCTTGTCCAGTTCCCCCTGAGGCGGCATGAATTAGTACTCTTTCTCCTGACTGAATTTGGGCTAAGTTATGCAACCCGTGGTAGGCGGTAAAAAAAGGAATTGGAATTGTCGCTGCTTCTGTGAGCTTGAGATTGGATGGTTTAGCTATTAGCTTATTTTGTGAACAGATAATAAAGCTACTGAAGGCATTATGACATCCGATGACCATCACTTCATCACCGATTTGCCATTGGGATACCTCTAAGCCAACACCAACGATGACGCCCACAGCTTCAAAACCAAAGGTGAGGTGTTCTACACTGGTAATACCAAGCTTTGTTTGGTTATGCTCTTGCAGCATACCAAGGGTATTGAGGATATCTCGGAAATTAACTGGTACAGCTTGGATTTGAACCTTGACTTCACCAACTCCAGGAATCTGATGCTTTAGAGATACCCAAGTTAGATTATTTAACAAGCCATAACTAGCTATTTTTAGTTGAACTGGTTGGCTAGTGGTTTTATGTATTTCTTGATTTGCTAACTTTGCCTGCTGGAAGGTTTTTTCATGCATCTCTAGCTCTTGGCTTACCACTGCTGGTAATTTAGAGCGGATTTCCTCAGTTAAATTCTGTTTTAAAGCTAGTAGAGATAATCTCGGTTTTTCGGCAATTTCCTTCGCTAGCTTGTGAGCGTATTTAAGTACTTCCTTTCTGGGTAACACAGGAAAAGGGATACCTCGTTGAGCTAGTTCTGCCCCACGATATTGCCTACCAGTGTAAATCATTTCTTGCCCTAACTCTACCCCTAGTTTCTTGGGTAAGATGAATGAGGTTGAGCCAACTGGGGTTAAACCATATTTCATTAGGTTATTGGCATAAAAACTTTCTCGACTCAACACAAGAAAGTCGGCATATAGACCTAAATTTAAACCGCCTCCCAAGGCATGACCTTCCATCGCAGCGATGACTGGTATGGGACAATCGAGGGCTAAGGTTAATATTTCATAAAAATCAGTAAATTTAATTTCTTCTCTAAATATTGATTGTAACTGCTCCTGGGTAGCACCGGTGGAAAAGTAATGACTGGTTCCTGCTAGAATTACTACTTGATAAGTCGGATTTTGACTAACTGACTCAAAACATTGAAATAACTTATCAATAAATTTGCGAGAAAAACTATTCCTGTTTTTCTCATCATTCATTGTAATTTGTACAATACCATCACCCAACTCTGCCAGCTGTACTACGTCAGACTGGCTAGTTCCTAAGTCCCGATTCAAATTCAGCTTTGCCATGGGTAGACCCCCTCTTTAGCGAATTGTTTAATTTTTGCTTGAATTGTTGGGTCACCTAAAAGCTCAGCAGACTTGTTGGCGGCTAGATTCTGAGTTTCTTCCTGAATAATCCATAACTTATTCATATAGTCTTTTAATTCCTTAACCCCAGATGAAGGTAAATATCTTAAACGGCGAACGTATTGACTTATTAATTTATTAGTATCATTACTATATTCATCAACCAAGCCCCAGTTATAGGCTTCTGAACCAGAGATTGGTTGAGTTGTGAGGGATAAGCGATAGGCTTTTTGAAATCCTACTCGACGAATCAAAAATGGTAAGACACAAGCGGGTAATAAACCAAATAGTAATTCTGATAATACAAAGGTGACAGTTTCATCCGCAATAACCAGATCGCTAGCTGCGACAAAGCCTACTCCTCCTGCTTGGACTTTACCACGCACAAGGGACACAATCACCTTGCTACTTTGGGACATTTGCTTGAGGATATTGTAGTAGCCCTGAGCACTAGTTTTGGTATCTACCAGCTCACCGTTAGCTATTGCTTGAAAATCCATCCCTGTACAAAATACATCCGGTAGTCCTTCAAGAAGCACCACTTTAACAGTTTCTTCAGCTTCAACAGCTTGGAGAGCTGATAATAATTCTTGAGTCAGTTGATCATTGATACTATTGTTGGCTTCTGGTCGATAGATCTGGATTCTTTGTACAGCAGGTTGATGGTTAATTTTTAGGGTTTGGTAATACATATTATGAATTTTTCAATGATTTGTCAACCTGTTTTTTGGCTATCAGCTATCAGCTTTTTGGTTCCTGTTCTCTGTTCTCTTTTATACAGTATTCATTGTTGCTCACCCAGATAACACACTATAGCTATACCCACTCGTATTCTCGATGAAATTCCTTAATTGCCTTTAAGACTAATCGACCCTTACCTGCTATTTTTTCCCAGACCCCAGGGAAAAGTTGATAGTCCAAGGTGACATTTCTGGTACCAAAAGCAACTGCACTACTGTGATAGAGTAATTTTTCATATTCCTCCATACTTAAAGCATAACGGTCTGCCAACTGGGCTGATATATTTTGTTGAGCTTGAATTTGCTTCCCCTCTGGAGTCACAACCCCACTATAAAATTCGGAACAACAACCAGAACCATAGGAAAACATCCCGATTCTTCGAGGAGTACTGAAGTCTCCATTATCGATAGTACTAGCTAGGGATAAAAATAAGGTCGCCCCCATAATATTGCCTACCTGTTGGCAGTAGACTAATCCCGGCATTACCCTTCTTTGGAAGTCTGATTCAATTTCCACCGGTTTGGCTTTTTTAAACCTACGCATCATACTTCTATGAGCTCCTTTAACCATACCTCCAAAAGGGGTATGAAAACTCAAGTAGTCAAAACTTTCTTGGTAGTCTACGCCTTCGACTCGGTTTTGATAATGTCGGTAAGCATTTTCGCAACAGTCTAGATAAGAAAGTAAGGATAAGTCAGCATCTCCTGCTTCTGAATCTGGATTTGGTCTACAGGTATCCATTACTTCATAGCCATAGTAACCACTGCAGCCCACATCAACTTGCCAAATGTAGGGAGTATCACTCACTAAAAGAGCTACTGCTCCAGCTCCACTACTTGGTTCAGCAAAAGACCAATCGTAATTGATTGCTTCTCCTTCCTCAGCAACCAGAAACCGAGAGATATCGGTGGCGATAACTAAGGCTTTGACTCCAGGAAAGGTTTGGGACAAAATAAAGTTGATTGCCATTTGCAACCCTGCTGTTCCTGAGTAGCAAGCTTGCTTGAGTTCAAACATGCGGCAGTTACGACTTAAACCCAAATATTCCTGGATATAGGTACTCATGGATTTACCAAAGTCAATACCAGACTCGCTACAGGTAATTACCATTTCTATGCGCTGCTTGTCAGTATCACTTAGGCGATCGATGATGGGCTTGGCTGCATTAACGGCATAGGAAACTGGGTCTTCATAGGGCAAAGATACGGCTTTCTCTTTCATCATTAGATTGTCAAAGCGGGAGATGTCCAACTGACGCGCTTGTGCTAATTTGTGTAACTCTAATTGAGCTGCACCTCCATATACACTGAGAGCTTCAATGCCAACTGATTGCATAGCTTTACTCCTTGCCCAGTAATAGAGCTGTATTGATGCCGCCAAAAGCAAAGCTATTGCTGATGGCATAGTTAATTTCCCCTTGAACAGCAGTTTCTTTAACCCAATTTAGAGTATCGTGAATCGGGTTTATCAAATTGTGTGTTGGATGACAAAAATTAGAGTTCATTTGTAACAAAGTAGCGATCGCTTCGATAACTCCAGCCGCAGTTAAACAATGACCAGTCAAAGATTTAGTTGAATTAAGGAAACAATGATCAACTCCTGTGGATTTCAGAGCAGCTACTTCCGTATTGTCACCAAGAGGGGAACTGGTACCATGAGTATTGATATAATCGATTTGCTCTGGCTTTAAGTCTGCCATAGCTAAAGCTGCATTCATGGCTTGTGCTTCGGCTTTTTGGGATGGTTCAGGGCTACGATTGCCAGCTAAATTGAAGCCCCAACCCAGGAGTTTTCCTTGAGAAACTACTCCTCTTTGTTGAGCGCTGTCAGCTTTTTCTAAGACTATAACTCCACAACCTTCCCCATAAATAAAACCGTCATGGTTATGGTCAAATGGTCTACAGGCAAGCTCTGGACTATCAGCAAAACGTTCGCTACCCATAGCTCCCAAATTCATTAGTCCCTGACATTCATAAGCACAGATATCAAAGAGACTACCAACGACAATACTAATATCAGTAACCCCCGTTAAAATTTGGCGAGCTCCATGAATAATAGCGACTGCTCCACTAGCGGATGCTCCACCTACGGTATAACCTTCTCCTTGGATTGGAAAGCACTGGGAAAGTAAACCCAAAATATCTGTATCCCAAACTGTCAGTCCATAAGTTGGTCGGATAAATTCTGGACGTGATTGATAACGTTGCCAGGTTTGTTGCTGATGGCGTTGTTGCAGATTGGAGCCACCGATGACTAGACCAATACGTTCTGGGTTGACTGGGGCAGAGGTTAGTTTAGCATCTTCCCAAGCCTCAGCAACAGCAAGCATAGCAATTTGCCCACTCCAGGTTGCACTGCGTAACAATCCCCTATGTTGAGGAAATAGGCTTTTGACATCAAGCTCTGGTAGTTCAGCACCAATAAATAGTTTACTAGGGCTTTCCCTTCCTGGTCTTTGTAGATAACCAAATTGAGTTTTCCCGGAGAATAGGGCTTCCCGGAAAGATTCAACTTCTTGGGCGATGGGAGTGACAATACCCATACCAGTTATCTTGATGCCATTCATACCATGTTTCCCTGATGTTTAATTGATTTTGGACTACTTCCCCTGATTAATGCCTATTTTCTCCCTAATAATACTCAACAACAAATGATAAACAACAAATATTACAATTTCGCTGCAAATAAATCAGCAAGCTCTCCAATATTTTTAGCCCCAGCCAGTTCAATACGGGGAATATTCAACCCTAGATCTTCCATCACCATCATCATAATTTCTGCCCGATTAACTGAATCGATACCTAAGTTCTTTAAGCTATCATTAGGTTCTAGAGGTGCTTCTTCTAATTGTGGCTCTATTTCACGAGTGTACCTTCTAATTAGTTTGAGTACTTGTTCTTTGCTCATATTGTTCGCCTCAAATTTTCTCCTAAACTGTAACCTGTTGTTTAATCTGTTGAACCAGTTTGTTTGCTTCCTGGATAGTCAACTCATTCCTAGCTACTTTATTCAGAATCGCACGTAAGCGCAATTTTGGATCCATCTCCTCTGAAGAATCTTCCGGTGAACCATGATTTGGCGTAGATGCTTGGGGATTACTTCCATTGGTTTGGGGTAATTTGCTACCACCGGTAGAGGCAAGTTCCTGGGCGATATATGGCGCTAACTCTAATAAAGTAGGATAATCATACAACTTGGTGGCTTTGAGGTTTAAGTTGTAGGTTTGATTAATCGTCGTTGTCCATTCCACTCCGACGATGGAGTCTAAGCCTAAATCAACAAATTTCTGGTCTTCGGCAATTTCACTCTCTTCTGTATAGAGTGCTTCGGCTAACTGCTGTTTGAGAACCTGTTGAATTTCTGATAGGTTTACCTGGTTTACCTGGGTTGTCGGTAGTGGTTGTAGAGTTTTTAAAGGCTGTTGAGTTTGAGAGCTGGAGCTTATCGGTTTTGTTCCCTGACTTGATAAGATTTGGGCGATATATGCAGACAACTCTAATAAAGTAGGATAATCATACAATTTAGTGGCTTTGAGGTTTAAGTTGTAGGTTTGATTAATCGTAGTTGTCCATTCCACCCCAACGATGGAGTCTAAGCCTAAATCAACAAATTTCTGATCTTCGGCAATTTCACTTTCTTCTGTATAGAGTGCTTCGGCTAACTGCTGTTTGAGAAACTGCTTGATTTCTGATAGGTTTTGGGGTTGTTGAGACAGTGGTTGTAGAGTTTTTAAAGGCTGCTGACTAACCTGGGGTTTGGCACTCTGACTTGATAAGATTTGTGCAATATATGCAGACAACTCTAACAAGGTAGGATAATCATACAACTTAGTGGCTTTGAGGTTTAAGTTGTAGGTTTGATTAATCGTAGTTGTCCATTCCACCCCAACGATGGAGTCTAAGCCTAAATCAACAAATTTCTGGTCTTCGACAATTTCACTCTCTTCTGA
>JAAHHL010001810.1 GCA_010672185.1 Caldora sp. SIO3E6
GCTAGGAATTCATCAGTTAAAGAAAGTTTGGAAATTTCAAGAAAAAAGAGCACAAATAGCTCAATACTATAACTCGCAACTATCTACTCTCCCTTTACTGTTACCTCCTCAAGCACCTCATCAATCAACCCCTGTTTCATACAATGAGCTGCCATATTATCGGTGATTACGGTAACTGGTATTCCTTCTTGTACACATTCCCAGGAAGTGAGTTTGGCTCCTTGCAAACGGGGACGAGTTTCGTCAGCGTAAACTCGATTTAGTCTGCCCTCCCGCCATGCCGAGCGTATCACACCCAAGGCAGTGCCATAACCAGCGGTTGCCAGGGCTCCCGCATTACAGTGAGTGAGCAAAGACAACTCCTGAGGATGAGGTGGTAACACCCCTAAACCATGATCGCCAATTGCTTGACAAGTCTGTAAGTCTTCTGCTTGAATTGCTTGAGCTGTTGCCAGTAAAGATGCCCGCAGCTGTTCTACTGAACCCTGGGTTTCCTGAACTGTTTGCAACATTCTCGCGATCGCCCAAAATAAATTAACTGCTGTTGGACGAGTCTGGCGCAACTGCTGAGCAATTTCTTCGAGTTGACTCAAGAAGTCATTCCTATCTGTTGTCTGAATTTCCCTGGCTCCCAGGTACATACCATAAGCCGCTGCAATACCGATGGCAGGCGCACCTCGGACAATCATGGTTTTAATTGCCTGTGCCATTTCCTGATAGTCAGTAATTTCCACCGTGGTGTACTTTTCAGGCAACTGGGTTTGATCAATCAGTATAACTGTGTCTTCTTGCCAGATAATAGGATATACGGGGTTTGAGGGGCTGTAGGGGCGAAGCATTTGGGCGACAATTGAAGTACATATGCCTAAGTATACCAATCCAAATGCTTCGCCCAACCCCTTCCAGCTTAATTCCTCTATTCTGAACTCTTTCCATACTTTTTTATTTAATCACCCTAATCTGGAAAACCACCAATGATTCTCAAAAATCCTATCAAAACCCAAAAATTTAACTGGAAACCAATTATCAAGCAATTTGAGGCAGCTATCGGGAAAGATAGTGTAATTCGTCGTAAAGAGGAATTGCTGACCTATGAATGTGATGGTTTAGCCAGCTATCGGCAAAAACCAGCATTAGTAGTACTACCCCGCACTACAGAAGAGGTAGCAGCAGCAGTG
>JAAHHL010001811.1 GCA_010672185.1 Caldora sp. SIO3E6
TATCCTTGCTCCTACTCAACCAGTGCGGGACATCTGTAAGTTACCATTAACTGGTACTGATCCTCGCCAAATTCCCCTAGCTCACAAGAAAACACTGTGCGATCGCTACAACCAGCTGCTTAAAAATTTTAACCCTTGTATCACCAGTACCTCTGTCCGTTATGGTGACAGTAACCAGCGGGTAATTATTGCGACTTCTGAAGGAACCCTGATTGAGCAATCCTGGGTAGATATGGAAATGCGCTTTGCTGCCACGGCTCGCAATGGTGATATTGTCCAAACCGGCAGGGAAACCACCGGCTCCCGCAAAGCTTACGAAGATCTTACTGAGCTAGATACACAAGTGTGCAGTGCGGCTCAACGAGCGGTAGATGCCCTTTCCCTACCACCGGTGAAGGGTGGTGTCTACACAGTAGTGATTGATCCTATCCTCTCCGGTTTATTCGTTCATGAAGCCTTTGGACATCTTTCCGAAGCTGACATGGCCTACGAAAACCCAGATTTGTTAGAAACTATGAGTATGGGACGTCGTTTTGGCCCTAAAGAACTGCAAATCTTTGATGGTGCTGCACCGGTGGGACATCGGGGTAGTTACTTCTACGATGATGAAGGTACTCCCGCCACTACTACTCAGCTGATTAAAGATGGGGTATTAGTCGGACGTCTCCACTCCCGGGAAACTGCTGGCAAATTAGGAGAGCAACCCACCGGTAATGCTCGTTGTCTCAACTATCACTATCCTCCTATTGTGCGGATGACTAATACTTGGATTGAACGAGGAACTACACCAGTAGCAGACTTATTCAAGGGTATCAAAACCGGAGTCTATGCCCGCAACTGGTTGGGAGGAATGACTAACGGGGAAATGTTCACCTTCAGCGCTGGTGAAGCTTGGATGATTCGGGATGGTAAGCTAGCTGAACCGGTAAGAGATGTGACTTTATCAGGTAACGTCTTCAAAACCTTGGCCGATATTGAAGCTATTGGCGATGACTTCTACTGGGATGAATCTGGCGGTTGTGGAAAAGCCGGACAAAGTGGCTTAGCTGTTGGCTGTGGTGGTCCGAGTTTAAGGATTAAGGATGTTGTTGTTGGTGGTGAGGCGTGAAAAGAGGGTGTGGGGTGTGGGGTGTGGGGAGCTGAGGGAGCTGAGGGAGCTGAGGGAGCTGAGGGAGCA
>JAAHHL010001812.1 GCA_010672185.1 Caldora sp. SIO3E6
CTGCCAGAAGGAGTCAGGATTACTGTCACAGGCACTGAAGCTGCACTAGTAAACTTGAGTACCGATAATCTGGCCTACCAAACATTTTTAAAATATTACCAGTACCTTAATCAGACACCACCATCGGTAGAAATCGAAATTAAGCTAGGTGTGCCTTTGGCGAGGGGACTAGGTAGTTCAGCAACCGCAATTGTTGGTGGGTTGGTAGGAGCTAATTACCTGGCAGGAGAACCCCTGAGTCAGATAGAATTGATGAAGTTAGCGATCGCTTTAGAAGGTCATCCTGATAATGTAGTTCCTGCCTTGTTGGGAGGCTGCTGTCTGGCAGCGAAGAGGGAGGATACCAATGGTTGGGAAATTTGTGATATTCCTTGGCATACTGAGCTTTTGCCGGTGCTAGCAATCCCCAATTTTGAGCTTTCAACCCAAGCAGCAAGGGAAGTTTTGCCCCATGATTACAGTCGTGGGGATGCTATCTTTAATATTGCCCATTTTGGTTTACTGTTGCGAGGATTAGCAACCGGTCGAGGTGAGTGGTTACAAACGGCTTTGCATGACCGAATTCATCAGCCTTATCGTCAAACCTTAATTCCTGGTTATGCTGCTGTAGCAGCAGCAGCGGTGGCGGCTGGTGCCTATGGTATGGTAATCAGTGGCGCTGGACCAACCCTCTTAGCTCTAGTTCCTTCACCCAAAGCTACCGCAGTAGTAGCCGCGATGACAGCAGCTTGGCAAGAGGAGGGAATAAAAGCTCAAGTGCAGACTCTTGCGCTAGATACCCAAGGTACTCGTGTGTCAAAGTAATAGTAGTAGCTGCCAGGATTTTTCCTTTGATGGTGATGAGGTGGAGTAAGCGAAGTTTTGAATTTTGTTTCCTGAGGCGCAAGATCTGAGCGCCTGACAGCGCGGGGTGTAGGGTGTAGGGTGTGGGGTGTGGGGTCGAATCCTGCGCCGCAACGGATGAAAGAAACACATTTTGTTGGACAATCTCAAGTCCTTGCCAGGTAAGGGTTTCGCAATGTGTTAGTTAAGAGCAATTAGCCATTAGCAATTAGCCATTAGCCAGAGTGTTTCTTGAAAGAAAAATGTGACTAAAGCATAGCCTGAGCTAGGTAATATTGATCACTATAAATATTATCAAGATTAGCCATGTGATAATTTCAACGACTCTTCTCC
>JAAHHL010001813.1 GCA_010672185.1 Caldora sp. SIO3E6
TAGAGCAATATTCCCACATTTGTTGAAGAGCGTCATTGTAGTAAGGTTTGTATTCTTTCCAAAGCTTTCCAGATTTCATTACTAATAAATGTACTTCGCTGAGCTTTTGGCGATGCTCCAGTGTGAGGGCAGGATAAGTACAAATTTCTGCCATCAGCTGACGGAGTTTTTGATTTAGCTCATCCATAAGGTGATTTACCTCAGGTGTGTTAAACGTTAGCGAATCTTACCATAGGTATCCCTGCTGTCGCCAAGTGGTTTGTCCGTGCCAGTGGGGTGGCGCGGGGTTGTTGTCTTAACCATTGCCCTGACTAATAAAACCATGGCAAATAAATACACCTCTATATATTTATTACGAGTGACCAAGAGGTTTTCCGCAAATTTGTTCAAAAAATTTTTTGGTGATTTTTTTGCGAAAAGTTTGGTTGAAAAACGCTATTTAAAAGTAACTGGGTAATAGCCAAAAGGCAACCCTGTGGAACTAACCCTCCAGTTGTCACCTGTTGTTGAGTATCGGAGTGATTGAGAGTTGCCTTCGGCAAATTAATCTCAATTGGGCTTGACAAATGTGACATTATAGCAAACTGCACCTGGTAGCACGAACCCTAACTTTACGCCGACTAATGATCTTAATTCGTCAGATTGTCCAAGAGGCACTTGCCAATAACTATTTAACTATAGAAGCCGAAGAGCAACTGCGTCAGCTTCTCAAAAGCAAGTACGCAAAAGAAGATCTGAACGCTTTCATGAATTTGCAGCACGCAGCGATGGAAGGTCGTATCAGTCAAGAATCCCGAATATTACACCAACAGGTAAGGGTCTGATGGCTGCATCTTTTCCATTGAATTATTTACCATTTTGCAACCCAAATAGGCGGGACCAAAAGCCGCCTTAGATAACTGATTTCCCAAGGAGAACCAAATGTTTAATCTCCAAGACGTAACGATTAAGACCTGCATTGAACACCTCAAGTTTAGCTACCGTCAGGTTTACAGTAACCTTAAATCAGATTATGTAGACATCCTAGGTTGGGTTGCCAAGCTAACTCTAGAAAATATTCTCAATACTGATGCTCTGTATCACAACATTGAGCACACTATCCTTGTCGCTTTAGCAGGACAGGAAATCTTACGGGGTAAGTACCTCTTAGAGGGTAACGTGTCTCCTGAAGACT
>JAAHHL010001814.1 GCA_010672185.1 Caldora sp. SIO3E6
TGCTGGAGGTAATAGAGGAAGAGGACAGATATATCCTAATGGCGATAAAACTAATAATAACCCAATTATCTCTTCAACAAACGGTAAAATTACTCAAATTGCAAAATTAGAAAAAGGAGGATATGAAATTAATATTGAGACATCCGACGGAAAAAATATACTGGAAATTATTCCTAATGGCTTAGATATACTAGTATCACAAGGTGATGAAATAGCATATAATCAATTACTTACAAAAGATCCCAATATTGGTGGTTTCGGACAAAATGAAACTGAAATTGTTTTACAAAGTCCAGCAAGAATTAAAGGTATGATTACTTTTTTCTTAATTATTGCAATATCACAAATATTCTTTGTATTGAAGAAAAAGCAATGGGAGAAAGTGCAAGCTTCAGAGATGAATTTTTAGCGCAAAAACAGTAATACAAATTATGTAAGCAAACTTAAAGAATTTGCTTACACAAAAAATTAAATCTTAGAGCTACAAATTTTCCGAACAGCATCAACAATCTGGTGAGGTTGTATTACAGTTGCTTTCTCAAGATTACCATTATAGGGAGTTGGTATATCCTGTGATGATAAACGAACAACGGGTGCGTCTAATTGATCGAAACACATATCATTAATTTGTGCTATTAATTCTGCACCGATACCGCCTGTTTTCATGCACTCTTCTACAATTATAACTTTATTTGTTTTGATAACTGATGCAATTATAGTATCAATATCTAATGGCTTAAGAGAAATTAAATCAATTATTTCAGGGTCATACCCTTCTCCTACCAAAGTTTCAACAGCCTGAATAACATGATAACGCATTCTAGAATAAGTAAAAATTGTGACATGATTACCTGCTCTAACAATTTCCGCCTTATTTAAAGGAAGTAAGTAATCACTTTCTGGTATATTTTCTTGCAAATTATAAAGCAAAACATGCTCAAAAAGTATAACTGGATTATCATCACGTATTGCAGATTTTAGCAATCCTTTAGCATTGTAAGGTGTTGAACACGCAACAATTTTCAATCCTGGAATTGCTTGAAAATAAGCTTCTAATCTTTGCGAATGTTCTGCACCAAGTTGCCTACCAACTCCACCAGGACCTCTAATAACTAAAGGTATAGTAAAATTTCCACCAGATGTATATAGCAACATACCAGCATTATTAGAAATA
>JAAHHL010001815.1 GCA_010672185.1 Caldora sp. SIO3E6
AAGCAGGGCTGTTTCATTCCAAAAGGATGAGGAGTTTGTCAATATCGTTAGATAGAAATCTTTGGGCAGTTGTGATGGAATCATAGCCATTTCGACGAAGAACATTGAGTACAATCGCTCGCACAACGGAGATATTAGCTGGAGCATCACCCATATGTATCGTGGAGAGATCTTCATTCAAAACTACATCTTTAACCCAGTGGAGTCGGTTTTCAATACCCCAATGACCACGAATACCATGAGCAAATTCTTTGGAGCGTGCCAGTGAGGCTACTAATATAGTAAGCAATATCATGGTATGGCTTACCTCTTCTTGTCCCCACTCTTTCGACCCGAATTAAAGACTTAATTTGAGTCCACTGGGGGTCTACTCCATCCAAATAATCAAAAACTTCTACAGTACGTTTTGTCAATCTATCTCTGGTTTTTTCGGTTTCAATATGACGACTTATTGGTTTTTGATTGACAGCAGTATTTTGAATATGATGATACAGTTTTGGCTGATTCCCTTTAACTGCAATCACGTAATCGTTGCCACTTTCTATGATTAAATTGCAAGTTTTTTTTGGCAGTGTAAAGCATCAAGGCTGAAGACAGCATCCTTGATATCCAAGGCTGCTATTAGGTTGGACACCACTGCGATTTCGCTTTCTTGTTTGTTGGCAAATTTTTCCATTCCTACCACTAGTCCCCTTTTTCCCGCAAATACTGAGACTATACTGACAAAATTTTGACAGGCTTTGGAGTGGTTTTGGACTGTTCCCTTAATACTTTTACCGTCGATGCTACACCAGTCAGATTCATCTAAGTCAACGTAGTTTTTTGCCCAGTGATTAAATAATTGGGCTAGTTTCTCAAAATCTACTCCCATGACTACCCGCCTAATCGTTGAATATGAAGGAACACCATGTCTTTGTATTCCAAATGAAGTGACTAATACTTGACGATTCCGTTGAACTCTCATCTCCCCATGCACGATAACCAACATATCCACTCATTGTGCCCATGATGACAAACAACAACACTAACCACAGTGAATGTCTTCGACCGTCAGTTGTTCTGAAGTCTTCTACTTGCTTGAGATGTTCAATTAGACAAGCATTCATGATTTTTAAGGCTTCTACACTTACCATTGTACCTGTTTCATCATTCACGATTAGCGATCGCAAGCTT
>JAAHHL010001816.1 GCA_010672185.1 Caldora sp. SIO3E6
TAACGCTGCAAGGTAATGTGGTAGCCAATTTGTTTTTTGAACCTTCTACCCGTACTCGCAGTAGCTTTGAACTGGCGGCAAAGCGCCTTAGTGCTGATACCCTCAACTTTTCACCAGGAATATCTTCCCTAAGCAAGGGAGAAACCATTCTCGATACAGCGAAGACTTATTTGGCAATGGGTGCAGATATGATGGTAATTCGCCATCGGGAAGCCGGAGTACCTCAAATGATTGCCTCGGAAATGGATCGATTAGGGGTGAAGTTGAGTATCCTCAATGCTGGAGATGGTCAACATGAGCATCCTTCCCAAGGATTGCTGGATTTATTTACTATCTGCTCTTTGTTCGACTTTGACAATCCCTGCATGAAACTGCTGGAGGATAAAAAAATTGTCATTGTTGGGGATATCTTACATTCACGGGTAGCTCGTTCTAATATCTGGAGCCTAACTGCTACTGGTGCAGAAGTACATCTAGTCGCTCCCCCTACTCTTCTACCTCGGTTGTTTATAGATTTTGTTGGTAACCAGCAACCCATAAAAAGAGCAGATGGGGATGGGGAAATGGCAAACATCTTGGACTCACCAATCCCCCATAACCAATCCGACCTTACCCATCCCCTATCATCAGTAGGTAATCGCAAGCTATTTCTCCACTGGGATATTGAACCAGCTCTCCAAGATGCTGATTTTATCATGACTTTACGGTTACAAAAGGAACGGATGAGTGCCAATTTGTTACCTAGTTTGCGAGAATATCATCAGCACTATGGTATTACTCGCGATCGCCTCAAGTTGTGTAAACCAGATGTTAAGGTACTACACCCAGGTCCAGTCAACCGGGGTGTGGAAATTAGCTCAGATTTAATGGATGACCCTAAATTGAGCCTCATAGCTCAGCAGGTTACTAGTGGTATTGCAGTACGCATGGCACTACTCTATTTAATTGGTAGTGGTAAATCTTAATACCCACATTCCCCACCCTGAAGTATCACATTATTATTTTAGGGTGTGGGGTGTTGGGCAATGGTGACAAGTTAAAGGGTCGTGCATTTTGTCAACTCCCATATATGGTGTTTGGGGGCTAAAAAAGACCCTATATATGGAAATACCCAAGGGTTAAGGAAAATTGTATTCTTCTTCCTCCGCTCCTCCGCTCCTCCGCTCCTCCGCT
>JAAHHL010001817.1 GCA_010672185.1 Caldora sp. SIO3E6
CACTGCTATTGTTCAGGTTCGCCAAAAATATCCCTTTACTATTGATGCATTTGTTCTGTTACCAGAGCATTTCCATTGTTTATGGACATTACCTGAAGGAGATAGTGACTTCTCGACTCGATTGCGACTAATTAAAACTTTTGTCACCAAAAGGTTTGGCAAACAATTGGGAATTAAAGCTGAGATTTCTGCCTCTAGACAAAAACGAAAAGAGGGAAATCTGTGGCAAAAGCGATTTTGGGAGCATCTGATTCGAGATGAGGAAGATTTTATTAAACATTGTGATTATATTCACTACAATCCTGTTAAACATAAATTATGTCCAACTCCTCAAGATTGGCAATTTTCCAGTATTCATCGATTGACAGCTCAGGGTATTTATCCGCCAAATTGGGGTGGCAATGGGATTCCCGAATTACCTGAGAGTGTTTGGGATATCTAATGCGGTACATTACGCAAACGCTTAGAGCATTAGCGGATTCGGTGCGTTACGCTAGCGCTAACACACCCTACAAAATTATAGCGCTGAGCGCTGGTGTATTTACACATTTATAAATGGAAGCCTTATCAAGAAGCTTTAGAGCATTTGTACTGTAAATACACAAGAGCGCATTGCTATAGTAACTCAAAGTTGCCTGCGATCGCCTCCGCTACCATCCTGCCCTAAAAAATTATGAGACGGAGAAAGCAAAAGCTGCTTGCGAAATTTGTCATAAAGATATCTGGAGTCAAGAGGGAGTAGGGAGTGGAGAGTAGGCAATACTTCAGCTATCAGAGATGCGATCATTCATAGAGACGACTTAAAATTTTAATCTTCCCCAAGAGTCAAAACTCCTCTTTTTCTATCTACTATCAATAGCCTATTTTCCAGCCAAGGTAAACCTATCAAAATCTCAGGAACTTCCTGCCTGCATAAAACCGGAACGATTAACTCTTGACTATCAAAAATAATAGTTCCCTCATGGAGACTAAATTGGACTTCTCCTCTTGCTGTGTTCATCTGACGTTCCTTGATGTATTGCCACCCCAGGCTCTCTACATCTTGGATGTCCATTGCTAACCAGTCAGTAAATCCAGTATCTAACTAGGAAAGCGAGGGGGATCAACAACGTATTGGACCGACGCTTGGCGTAAACGTTCCACCCAACCTACATTTTTAGCTGTGTCGCGCC
>JAAHHL010001818.1 GCA_010672185.1 Caldora sp. SIO3E6
TACTTAACGCGCCAAGGGTAACGTGCTCAGGGTGAAGCATTCGGATACAATGATCCTGGTGATGTGGGAGAGATTATCCCCCGAATGCTATGCTGCTACGCACCATGCTACGCTTTCCACCCCTACAGGGTTGCGATTAATGCGATCAGTGCAAGCTGGTGTCGTAGGCGATCGCTTATTCATTTTCCCTACATACCAAAAAAATGCAATCCCCGTAGGGGCGGGTTTAGGGACATGTTACCCCATATTAACGATAACCTAGATACAAAACCCGCCCAATCGATAACCTAGCCCATAGCAAACATTCCCACAGTATTGGATAATGCGATCAGCTACGTTGGTGCCGTAGGCAATCACTCCCCCCAACCCACAGGCATTCCCAATTCCCAATTCCCAATTCCCAATTCTCAAATGACCAATGACCAATAACAATTCCCTTTGACATATCTTAAGAAGTATGGCTTAATGCATACTAACCAGGAATTCAGGAATTACTTGTTGAAAACATCTTATCTGTAGGGGAATCAAGGCAGAGCCACCAATTTTCTCCCCAGTCCCAGATTTGCAGGCATATGCCTTAAATTTAGCCCCTGTAAAACGGTGCATCCCCACATTGCCAGGAACTAACTCTAGCTATCTGGAATTTCTTGGTAAGCACATATTTCACTAACCGTAAAGTTAACCGTTATTTTTCATGAAAAACCAACTTACTAAATTAGTATCCTTCTTACTCTGCTTTTGGGCATTAAACCTAAAAATTACTCCCGTTGCCGCTCAATCCATCACTGCTACACCAGATGGTACAGGGACAATAATTAACCATAACGGCAATACTTATAATATTCAAGGAGGAACCCAAGCCGGGGCTAATTTATTCCATTCCTTTACCGAATTTGGCTTAAATCCCGACGAAATTGCTAACTTTCTCTCTAACCCCCAAATCAATAATATTTTGGGTAGGGTAACTGGAAGTAATCCTAGTATCATCCAAGGTTTAATTCAACTGAGTGGAGGTAATTCTAACCTCTATTTAATGAACCCCAACGGTTGGGTCTTTCACCAAGGAGCTAGTATAGATGTACCCGGTAGCTCCTGCCGGTCGATACCCGTCATAGCGATCGCAGTCTTTAAATGAGCTAATCGATTGATTGGACTGGTTAACTC
>JAAHHL010001819.1 GCA_010672185.1 Caldora sp. SIO3E6
CCGACTTCTAGCGCTACCTCATCTGATTGATACCCTGATGGACTCATGATAATAATGCTGTTGTCTACTAACTCCATACGATAGTCAGGATGCTCTGCTTGGAGTTTCTCTAAATCTTTACGTGTCAGAGTTGTAAGTGTTGCCATCTAACTTTCAAAAAGAACAGCTAACCTCCTCCATCTTACTAGTATAAGAAGGCAGAAGGGAAAAGAGTTTGTACAGTAAGCGTTCTAACTTTCTTTGTAGAACTTTTCCAAAGACAAAAGAGACCACAAGAAACGCCATCGCACTAGCAACACTATCAGAGTGATTATACTCACAATTACTGCTTGCAGTTGATGGGAACCAATCAGTACAATATGAAGAGTTCCCAGTAATAAAGCAGGAACAGATAACAGATGAATTTGCCGCCAACGTTTGCCCAAAGACTTCTGTAAGTTGTCAAAACTAGTGAGAGCCGCTGGCGTTATTAACCCTAATGCCAAGACTCCTGCCACAAACCCAAATTGATGCTGGGGCAAGGAAAAAGCAACACGACTGAGATCCCATTCCAGCCAATGCTGTAACATATGGCCAGTGTGAGCGATCGCTAGCACAAATGCTCCGACTCCTAAGGCGCGGCGGTAACGTAGTAGTTGCGCCCAAAAATTGCTCAGAGGACGAGCAACTAGGGCTAGTACAAGTAAAATTATTGCTCCATAACCGGTGTAATCCACCATAGCATCTGTCCGCAAAAGAGTTAGGATACCAATGGTTATTGTTACCCAGCCTCCTAAGCGAAATAATTGGCTGCGCTTATCACTACTGAGGCGAGAAGCTGATATCCCTACCCCCAGCATCATCGGCATGGTTCCTAGTCCAAAAGCCAGCATGGTGGCTGCTCCTACCAAGAAATCACCGGTTCCGGCGGCTTTAATCTGAGCGGCAAATAAGAAACCGCAGGGAATCAAGCCCCAAACTCCTCCTAAGAGCAAGGGAGCCCACCAGCGGCTTTGTTGGGAGAGTTGATTCATCCCCTGACTCAATTGCTGATGTAAATTTCCCTGAAGGGGATGTAAGATGGGCAGACGGGGAAGCCAATTTGGTTTCACTTGTGCGCACCCGAACCAAACCAACATTAACCCGGTGAGAATTGCCATCCCCTGGCGCAGCGCACAGA